>JBGSIK010000385.1:0-10676 GCA_041742575.1 Candidatus Krumholzibacteriia bacterium | reverse complement strand
CTTGCCTTCCTGGATCTGCATGTCGAGCTCGGTGACCTCCGCGATACGCAGATCGCGCAGGCTCTTCGAGGCCGTCTCGACTGCTTTGGTCGCGGCATCTTCCCACGATTTGGTGCTCGTGCCGATGAGATCGATGACTTTGTAAACGCTCATTGCATTCTCCCTTCGGATTCGTTTGGATTCGAACGGCAATTCCACTCCTTACTGTGGATTTTGGCGATCGTGGGCTCGATTATAGACGATCGGACCGGCGGATTGCCAGCCCGCATTCGTTCTTCTCTTGGCCGTCGGTCGTGGCGTTCGAGAGGGTCGCGTGATATACTCGCCCGCAATCACGGAGCGCCGGCCGGCGGCGCGGCGAAAGGGGAACACTGAATGGATGTTGGTTTCCACGGCGCAACAGGCACGGTAACCGGTTCCAAGTACCTGGTGTCGAACGGCAAACGGCGCGTGCTCGTCGACTGCGGCCTGTTCCAGGGTATCAAGGAGAACCGGCTCCGCAACTGGGCGCCGCCGCCGTTCGATCCGGCCACGGTGAATGCCGTCGTCCTCACCCACGCGCATCTGGACCACACCGGATACTTGCCCGTGCTGATCAAGCGCGGGTTCGACGGCCCTGTCTACTGCACAGCGGCGACCAAGGAGCTTGCGGCCATTCTTCTTCCCGACTCCGGTTACCTGCAGGAGGAAGAAGCGAGATTCCGCAACAAATACGGGACCACCAAACACGACCCCGCTCTTCCGCTATACACACAGGAAGAGGCGGAACGATCCATCCGCTTCCTCAAGCCTGTTCCCTTCGAATCGTCCGTGGAGCTCGGCGAAAAGATTTCGTTCACGTTCACACGTGCCGGGCACATTCTGGGGTCGGCGTGCGTGCACGTGAAGAACGCGGGGAAATCGCTGGTCTTCTCGGGCGATGTCGGCCGGCCGAATGAGCCGGTCATGCGCGCGCCGGAACCCATCCGCCATGCCGACTATCTGGTCGTGGAGTCGACGTACGGGAACCGGCTGCACGAGACCGAGAATCCGAAGGAGCTGCTCGCCGCCGTCATAGACCGGACAGTGAATCGCCGCGGCGTTGTCGTGATTCCTTCATTCGCCGTCGGCCGATCCACGACCGTGCTGCACCTCCTGGCGGAGCTCCTGGAGGACGGGAAGATCCCCGATGTCCCGATCTACCTCAACAGCCCCATGGCGATCGATGCCACCGAGGTCTACTGCGAACACCATCTGGAACACCGGCTTACGGAAGAGGAGTGCCGCGACATCTACCGGACGGCGGAGTTTGTCCGCAGCAAGGACGCCTCGAAAGCGCTCAACACCAACGTCGGGCCGGCCGTCATCATATCCGCGAGCGGCATGGCGGAGGGCGGGCGGGTCCTTCATCACCTGAGGACCTTGCTGCCGGATGCGCGCAATACCGTCTTGTTCGTGGGATTCCAGGCCCCCGGCACGCGGGGCGAAGCACTCGTGAACGGAGTAGAGACCGTGAAGATCCACGGCGATCAGGTCCCCGTCCGCGCCGAGATCGTAGTGCTCCACAACCTGTCCGCCCACGCCGACTGGAAGGAGATGGTGACGTGGCTCCGAGCGATGGAACAGCCGCCGCACCGGACTTTCGTCACACACGGAGAACCGGAGGCGGCGCAGGCGTTCCAGCAGCACCTCAAGGAGGAACTGGGTTGGGACTCCGAGATACCGGCTTATATGGAGCGGGTCAAGTTGTCGTAGGGTTTTCGAATCGTGATGGCGTTTACTTGCGCAACGAGGGATATCGTGTCGGCGTGCTCTTCGGCGGCTGGTGACCTCGCCGCCGCTTTCTTTATCCATCCAATTGGGAGTACACCTGCCGGCTGGACATCTGGGGCTTCGTAGGTAGGTGAACGTGGCCGCAGTGAAGGTCAATGAGGTGTTTTTCATTGACCACGCCCACCACCTTGTGCCAAGATATGGTCATATCCGTATATTGTCAAGAAACAATCTTTACATATGCGAATAAAGACATATTGCCATCAATTCAAAATTGTTGTATAATCCGAACGTAACTCGCAAGTGTGTTCAAGCCCTTACGATTCAACGAATTGGACCGTACAACAATGGAAAACAACATCTTCGACAGCACGCCGGCCAAGCCCCTCACGGACCGAGCGTTCGAGGAGATCTCGCAGCGTTTTCGCCTCTTGAGCGATCCGATGCGCCTGAAGATCCTGCACCACCTGGGAAAACGAGAGCTTTCGGTGAGCGAGATCGTCGTTCGGACCGCCGGATCGCAGTCCAACGTTTCGAAACACCTGTCCCTTTTGCTCTCGCACGGACTGGTCCACCGCCGGCGCGAAGGGACCTCGGCCTACTATTCGGTCAGCGACCCGTCCATCTTCGAGCTATGCGACAAGGTCTGCGGGGGCATCGGCCGCGAGCTGGACGACCGTCGCCGGGCGTTCGAGTGATCGAGCGCTCAGGGCCCGGGGCGCTTGGCTCCGGTCGCCGGAAGCGCTAGACTCAGGGCCGGGAGATCACCTTTCGACTGTCAGGGGGACACGATGCCAGCGAGGATCCGAAGTGTTGATTACTTCTACATGACCGTGCCCGACAAGCCCGGTGCGGGCGCCCGCGTTTTGAACCGCCTTGCCCGCGAGGGTATCAATCTGCTTGCGTTCACGGCAGTGCCCATCGGGCCCGAAAACACACAACTCGTCGTCTTCCCGGAGCGGATCGATGACCTCACCCAAGGCGCCGAGCGTTCCGGCCTCCAGTTCATGGGGCCGATGCGCGCATTCCTCGTCCAAGGCGACGACGAGCTGGGGGCGCTGGTCGAGATCCACGAGAAGCTGGCCGATGCGAACATCAACGTGCACGCATCGAGCGGCGTCGCGGACGGCCGCGGCGGTTTTGGCTACGTGCTTTATGTGAAGGGCACTCAGTGCGAGGATGCGGCCCGGGTCCTGGGCGTGTAGGCCGCCCGCGCCCCCACTTACGGGGGCGCGATGACCACCAAGCGCTATTCGAGCTCCCGCAGTTTGATCCGGGCGATTTCTCCCCAGTCGGAGCCGGCGTTCTTTCGGTACAACTCCTCCAGCGCGCGCTTCTCGAAGGAAGTGTGCGCACTCAAGGACACTCCGCTCCCGTAATCATCGCGCGTGATCTCGCGCGGCGGTTCCTCCAGGTTCGTCAGTCTGAACTCGGCCGGCTCGCGGACGGTGACGACACCGAGATACGCCACATCCCCCGGCGCAACGGTGAACGACAACCCCGGCGTCTCCCACGGCCGAAACGTGTATTTGAACCGGCACTCGATTGGGAATTGCTCTTGTCGTGACACCTCATCCCCCTCCACTCCCCGCTCGTCCGCAACCCATACCGTCACTCTCCAGACCAGTTCGGTCATGGCGTACTTTCCCGGATCGAGGTCGGGAAACACAAAAACGCCGTAATTGTGCTGCGCCGTAAACGTCGCGCCGTCTCCCTCCCGGACGATCGTGCAGAGTGTCGCATCCATGGGATCATCCGGGCCGGGCTTGTAGTCCCCCTGCTCGAGTTTGCAGTCGATCACGGCCAGACCGCGCGCGCCCGTTGAGCCGTCGAGTGCCGGCATCTCCGAATACCGCAGCTGCGTGGTACCACCCACGCAGCCCGACAACCAGGCCACGGTCAAAATCACTGTCGCTACTGCAGCGTACCTCATGTGGATTCTCCTAAGCCGTGGGGTTCCTTAATCCGAATAAAACGTCCGAAGATTGTCGACGCAACCTAAATCCGCCGCCAAGCAGCCCCTCAAAGCGCCGCCTGCAATCGTCATGCCTTTCACGAGCACGTAAGGTTTTCGGCATAGGGACGGCTCAACGGGATATCTGGTCGATCTCGGCGTCCCGCACACCCCCCTCACAACCGCGCCGGATTACGGGGCTGCTTTTGTTTGACGTCCGGGGTCCCAAAAAGCGATGCTGGTCCCCACGAACCCGAAAGGACCGGTACTCATGGACAGTTTCCCGGATTTCATACGGAATCTCCCGGCGGCCGAAGTTCCCATCGACGGCGTGACGGGTTATCTGCTCCAAGGAGAAACCCAGCAGGTGGTTTTTCTCGAATTTGACCGGAACACCGAGGTCCCGGAGCACAGCCACCGCGCGCAGTGGGAAGTGGTGGTGGCCGGGAAGGTAACGCTCAGGATGGAGGGCCGGGTGTCCACGCGGCACGCGGGCGAATCATTCTTCATTCCGGCAGGCGTCATCCACGGCGCCACCGTGCACGCCGGCTATCGAGCCATCGTGTTCTTCGACCAGGCGGACCGCTACCGGACGAAGCCGACTCGTTGATTCGGGATGGACGGAATCCGGCGACGCGCTACACTGTCAGAGTGCGACCGCCCGCATGACACCGTGAGGGCAGAGGTTCCGTTATGGGCAACGCGGTTCCGAGAGCGACGAATTCACATCCCCACCCTGCGCCCGCTGTAAGCGCGGCGCGCCGTGCGACCTACTTGCGACGTCCCCTTGCGCTCTTCATCACCTGCCTTGTGTGCGCCGCCGTCTCCCACGCGGACCTTGGGCCTATTGAAATTCCTGGATACACCGTAATGCCCGTTTCGGAGTCCCGCGTGCGCATGACCCGAGAGAGTGTGGATTTCTACGTCGGCGAGAGGAAGGCGCCGGAAAAGGGCGCGCACTTGGTGAGGATCGTGGCGGTTTTCGAAATGGCCAACGAGTCCACCGACACGGTTTCGTTGAAAGTGGGTTTTCCCGTGCAGACGGTGTTCGCAGAACGGGTGGAGTGGTGGCAAGCCGGGGGTGAGCGCCCGCCGAACGCAGATAGTCTCGTGGCCGAGTACTCTGCGGAAGAATTCCGCCGGTGGGGCGTGTACGACTTCAGGGTATCGATCAACGGCGGAGAGGTGATCAACCCGAGTTACGTCAAGGCGCAAGGCGAGGCCTACGGACCGAGTCCCACCGAATACCTGTGGTATGGATGGGAAATGTGCTTTCCGCCGGGTGAGACCACCGTCGTGGTGAGTTACCACGTGAGTTCCAATCCGACGGGCGGGGAGAAAAAATACTGGTACTTGCGGTACGTCATGTACACGGGCTCGTTCTGGAAAGGCAGCATCGGCCACGCGGTGTTGAGGGTGCACTTCCCCGTCGACGCCTCCACCGTCGAGCTCGGCCCGTTCACCACGCCAGGGTTCAAGCTGGAGAAGACCAGCATCGTTTGGGAGTTCCACGATTTCGAACCCAGCCCGCGGGACAACTTCCTCGTCCGGTATCTGTACCCATCGGCGACCACGAACAGGTAGGAAAATCGGCAGACCGGGTCCGGAGATTACGCTTTGGACCGAATCAGCTTCTTCAGCCACCGCTTCACGCCCACGACCTCCGTGGTCTTCGTGATGCCCCGCGACAAAGAGGCGAGGAACGCATGAAAGCCGACGAGGAGATAATTGCGCGCGTTGCGCTTGAAGTAGTACACGTCCGCGCACCGCATTTGATCCGTCGCGAAGAGCGCTTTGTGCGGTCCCGCGCCCTCGGTGAAATCGAACATCGAGTCGGCGCCTTCCTCGAAGAGCTTCTCAAGCACGAGGTACTGCAGCACCGTTCCCGGCGACCACTCGCTGAAGGCAGGGTCGTGTCCGACGAAGTCGTAGAAGAGAACGCCGTCCTCGACGGGACAGTAGAGATACGCGATCGGCTCGGTTTTGTGAAAGAGCACGTACGCCCTGACCCGGTTCTCGGCCGCCAGCTGCTTCATCTGCTCGAAGTACTCCTCACCCGCGGGCAATCCCGCCGAAAAAAGCCTTTCCTGGTAGGTCTTCTCCGACACCACCCGGGCAAGCCGGCGGAATTCGGCCATGTCCTCGGCCCCGCGATACGACCGCCACTCGATCTGCCCTCCTGAAAACTCCGCGAACTTCCTCACCTTGCGATTGAGAGTCGCGCGGGTCTTCGAAGAGAACTTTTTGAGATAGTCAGCGAAAGTCCCCTCGACGTTCACGTAATAGTGGTCGTATTGCAGCGTGACATAGCGGATCGCGCCGGAGATGAGCGAGAGTCGCGGCAGCGGCGAGGCCGCCGGAAGGGACGGAACGAAAAGCACATCGACATCGGACAAAAGCGCGGCAAGACCGGGCGGATCGATTGCGTCCGCGGGCATCTTCGTGAAGTGGACCTTGTCCACAAGGGCGGAGAAGCGTGCCTTGAAAAACACGAACTCGCCCAGACGATACTTGAGGGAGATTTTTTGACGCACCCAATTGCTCATTATTTCAATATCCTACTGACCGCCCGGCGCGCCCCCTGCTCGGCAAATCGCGCCGCCGTGCGTACAGGCGATGAGGTGATTATGTGCGGCGTTCCGGTCGCCGGGATTTCCCGTGGATCGATCCCGGCGAACGTCGCTGTTTCGAACTTGTCTCGGTGTGAATCCAGGAACTCGCAGAGCCGGCGGAAACGGCGAATCAAGATCCGATCCGGACGGGGCCTGTGGAGCCTGCGGCGCCGGTCCATGAGCAGCTCGCAACTGTGAGACACGATCACGAAAGCATACCAGTTATCCCGCCAGGCCGCCATCATTGCGCTCGCGAGCTCCGCATGCGAGCAGGCCATGAGCTGTGCGTGCCGGAAGTGCCCCGGCCTGTCGGAGAAGAAGGAAATCGGGAACTCCCAAATCCGGTCGAGCAGGGTCGGCTGCACGAGCGGCTGACCTGAGGGCGCGCGAAAATCGGCAGGCAGGTGACAGTAGTTGTAGCTCGTGTCGAACGAGATGCCGTTCTTTATCAGAGCCCGCATGGTGTCGAAATTCGCGGCGTAATCCCCGGCCCTGAAGGCGACGACATCGGACGCCCCGCTGTCGCGAACGTTGCCGAGGGCGAGGGAGATCATCTCGGTTTGTTCCTCCTCCGTGAACTGGCGTATCAACTCACCAGCGCGCCCGCTCCAGGCCGCCTTGGGCAGGTACTCGAGCCACTCGGGATGAACGTGCAACTGCACTTCATGCCCGGCGTTCTGAATGAGGTCGACGATATCCCGGAGCGGACCGAGTCCCACCGCGGATGCGAAGAGCCCCTCGACGAAGAAACCCGCTTTCAACCCATGGGAGTTCAATAAATCGAGCTGATAAACGAGTCCGAAATCTCCTTCTTTCGTCCGTCCGTATATGTCGCGCGCAATGTCCCCGGCCAGCACGGAATCCCGCCAACCCGGCAATAACGGGTAGACCTCCGTGTCCACGGTGATGAAGACCTTCAACATATCACTCGTGCCTGGTGATTCCAGTTCGAATGGGTTGGGAGGTGAGTGCACAGAAGCCGCTTTAGACAGAGCAAGTTTGGTTCCACCTCCGGCTTTCTCGGCAGGCCGGCGCCTACGGGCGCAGCGCCGACGACACCCACGGGGGCGCAAGGACCTGAACTCGGGTTACTTCAACAACGGAGCATAGCGCAACCCCGAGCGATTCTCCCCGAGGATTCTCCCGAGCGCGCCGGCGCATCTGGGTAATAACGCGCAGCCTATCCCCTCCATCGGCGCTCGAACTCCCATAACTGTACGGCCACAGTGGAATATTGTACATGCTCGGCCCGCCAACGGCAAACGCCGCCGGTCGCCGGGATGCGATTGGAGTCCGAAATAGTTGAACCCCGCGGGTCTCTTTTGTATACTCCGAAGGTGACGGCACCGGCGCGGACCGGGGCTTTTTTTGCACCAACACTTGGCCGAAGGTACGACCGGAGAGCGATCCCACCATGGCACGTAGAAGAATGCGTTTTACCGCCGGTATCATCATCGTTCTGGCCGCGGTCGCCTTTTTCGCGATATCGGGGTTCCAGGAGGGAAAGGCGTACTACCGCACACTCGAGGAACTGGAAGCACTGGGACCCGCCGTCACGGGCCAGCGCCTCCGCGTAGCCGGTATCGTGGCCGACAGCTCCGTGGTACGCGAAGGCGCCGTGGTCACTTTCCAGCTCGAGCAAGAGACACGACGACTGGCCGTGCAGTACGTGGGCTCCCAGCCGATACCGGACACCTTCAAGGACGGCGTCGAAGCTGTCGTCGAAGGTAAGCGCCGTCCCGACGGCACGTTCGAGGCGGATCGGATCCAGGCCAAGTGCGCGTCCAAATACGAAGCCCGGTACGGCGGCGCGAAACACGCCTCGGAGTGACCGGCCGTACCTCCCCCTATATGCCCGATCCCACAGGAGACCGGCGTGGCCAGCTTGGGTAACCTTTCGATCACGCTTGCGCTGACATTTGCAGCCTACGCCCTGTTCGCCCTCTTCTATGGAGCCGCGGCGGGGCGGCGCGAAGTCACGAAGAGCGGCGAGCACGCCGTTTACGTCGTTTTTTTCTTCGTAACCCTGGCCGTCGCCAGCCTTTCCGTTCTCCTGGTCAGAAGCGATTTCTCCATCGAATATGTCGCCAACTACAGCAATCGCGACCTCAATCTGTTCTACAAGTTCGCCGCGCTGTGGGGCGGGCAGGAGGGATCGCTTCTTTTCTGGTCTTGGATCCTCACCTTCTACGGGGCGGTCGCCGCGTGGGTGAACCGGCGCTACCCCGGGAAGCTCGTGCCGTACACACTGGGGGTCGTGAGCCTCACCAGCGCTTTCTTCCTCGTGATCAACAAGTTCGCGGCCAATCCCTTCGACCGCCTGGTGATGGACCACGGCCCCGGGCTGGCCCTGGCGCCCTTCGTTCCCGCGGACGGCAACGGCTTGAACCCGCTCCTCCAGCACCCGGCGATGGTGATTCACCCGCCGCTCCTCTACCTGGGCTACGTCGGTTTCGTTGTCCCCTTCTCGTTCTGCCTGGCGGCGCTGATGACGCGGGACCTTGGCAGCGGCTGGATCAAGATGGCCCGGCGCTGGACGCTCACGGCCTGGCTTTTTCTGGGCGTCGGCATCCTGCTCGGCGGCAAGTGGGCCTACGTCGAGCTCGGGTGGGGCGGCTACTGGGCGTGGGACCCGGTCGAGAATGCCTCGCTCATGCCCTGGCTCACCGGCACGGCGTTCTTGCACTCGGTGATCGTGCAGGAGCGCAGGAACATGCTCAAGGTCTGGAACGTGGTCCTGATCCTAACCACGTACATGCTGGCGATATTCGGGACGTTTCTCACCCGCAGCGGACTGGTCTCCTCGGTGCACGCGTTCGCGCAATCAGCGATCGGCAACTACTTCGCCGTGTTCCTGATATTGATGGGCGGATTCGCCATCTACCTGGTCGTGACCCGACGCGGCTACCTCAAGAGCGAGAAGCAACTCGATTCCTGGGCATCGCGCGAGGCGAGTTTTCTCCTCAACAACCTCATACTGCTGGCCGCCTGTTTTGCGGTCTTGTGGGGAACGATTTTCCCGATGATTTCCGAACTCGTCCAGGGTGAGAAGATCACGGTGGGAGCGCCGTACTTCAACAGGATCAACATCCCCATCGGGTTGTTCCTGCTGTTTCTGACCGGTGTCGGCCCGCTGCTCGCGTGGCGTAAGACCTCATTCGCCAGCATGAAGCGGATTTTCCTGTGGCCGGCCGCCGGCGCCCTCGTCGTCGCGGTCGCCTGCGTCGTGGGCGGCATCCGTTCGTTCTATGCCGCCCTTTCGTTCTCGCTCGCCGCCCTCGTCACCATCACCATCGTGTCGGAGTTCCATCGGGCCGGCCGGGCCCGGATGCGCAGCACCGGCGAGAACTTCCTCCGTGCCCTTTACACGGTGACCGCGATCAACAAGCGTCGCTATGGCGGATACATCGTGCACTTCGGTTTCGTCTTGCTGGTGATCGGGTTCACCGGCCAGGCGTTCACCACCGAAGGCTGGGGCGAGGTGAACGTGGGCGATCGTTTCACCGTCGGTCGCTACGATTTCGAGTGCCTGGCGGTCGATGAAACCGAGGACCCCAACTGGGTCGGTCTCAAAGCGACGCTCGCGGTGAACAGGAACGGCCGGCCGCTGGGCACAATGTACCCCGAGAAGCGGTTCTACACCGCCAGCGAACAGGCCACGTCCGAGGTGCGGATCCGGACCTCGCTCAAGGAAGACCTGTACGTGGTGTTCGCCGGTATGAGCGAAGGCACCTCCAAGGCCGTCATTCAGGTGTGGATCAATCCTCTTGTCACATGGGTGTGGATCGGGGGTATGGTGATGGCGCTGGGCACGATCGTGACGATTTTGCCCAACGTGAAGGAGCGGCGGCTGGAACGTCGGAAAAGGGAACTCGATCGCTTGCTCGAGGCTACCGAGCCGGCCTGAGGGAGCGGGAAACAGCGCCGGCTGGATGGAGTGAACCGTGGAATTATTGGCAATCGGACTGCTCTCGACGTTGGCGCTCGCGTTCGTCGTCTACCCCCTGCTGAACCCCAGGCGGTACCTGTACTACCTGGACGATCTGCTCGGCTCGCGTGATGAGATCAGGCTCAGCTTCTTGCACGCCCGGAAGCGACTCGCGTTCGACAACATAAAGGATCTCGATTTCGAGCATGAAATGGGCAAACTGGCCGAAGACGACTACGTTCGTCTGCGGAACGATCTGATGGGGGAAGCCGAGGAAGCGGTGAAAGATATCGACCAAGCGAAGATCCGGCACGATATCGACGAGGAAATCGAAAGGGAAGTCCGCTCGCGAAGAAGGACCAAGTGAAGCCCGCCCGTTCTCACGCAGCATCAATGACGACGACGCTATTTCGAAGAGGCCGTTCCCTTC
>JBGSIK010000384.1:0-4604 GCA_041742575.1 Candidatus Krumholzibacteriia bacterium | reverse complement strand
AACAGCTCGCGCTGTTCGCGGGAGGCGGGGGCGCATTCGGTCTCCAATTCGATCTCGGCCACGCCGGAGGAGAGGGCGACTCCTTCGAGCCGCAGCCGGACGAGTTCGATCAGCTGCTCGGTGTCGAGCGTCGAACCCGCCGGCTCGACGCGCTCGCGGTGCCGGCCGCGGTCGTCGAAGAGAAACCGCACGATGAGCGCGGTCACCAGCTGGTCGCGTTTCGACAACGCGGCCAGTATCGGCTCGAGTAGCTGCCTCACCACCACCATCAGCCGGTCGAGGTCGGATTCGGGATAGTCGAAAACGGCGGCGCCGGAAGCAGGTTCGGGGGCATGTTCCGGTTGGAGCGGCGCGAACAATTCGCCGTTGGCCAGCTGGTGAAGGCGGTGAACGTCGTTGCCGAACCGTTTCCGCACCGCCGGCGCCGGAAGCGCGAGGAAAGCGCCAAGCGTCGTGACACCGAGCCTGGCCAGCGCGTAGCGGAGACCGGGTTCGAAACCAAGCCGGTCGATCGGGACTTTCCTCGCACGCACGCGTTCATCCTCAGGGCTCTCGAACACGGCGGTGCCGTCGATCGCCTTGGAGACCGCGTACGTGCCGAAGCGCGAGAAACCCACCGTCACCGACGCGCGGAAACGCGCCTCCGTCATTTCGCGGTGGACGAGAACCGCCCACTCGTGGAGCGACGGGAAGAGGAGCGAGAGACCCGACGCGCCCAGCCAGAACACCCCCGGCTCCTGGTCCGAGGGTTCCACTTCGGCGGTGAGGGGCCGGAATCGCTCGGTGAGTTCCGCCACTCCCTGCGCGATCTCTTTTTCCGGCACCGCACCCGCGTGGAGTTCCCGGGAGAGCGAGAGCGCGGCGGCGTAGCGCATGCCGGGAAGGATGTTCCGCGCGCGCGCCGCTTCGTTCACCCACAGAATCACACCCTGTGCGTTCTCCCGGTCGACGACGGCTACGGGGCCGCTTCGCCAAGCGGGCTGTCGGCGGAGCAGGAGTTGCAGCGGAAGCTGGCCGAGGTCAACGCACGCGATCCGATCCACGGGGACGCTCCTCCCGGTAAAGACCGTACGGGGCAGATCTATGATAACAGACAATTGTCTGGATTACAAGAGGGACGACTCCATGGGGAATGACGGCAGGGCGCCGGGCCGGCGCCGACTATCCCCGGCGGCACGACCCGGCGCGGGGGGCCCACCCACCATGGCCCCCAAGAATGAGATGTGTTGTGTCCGCGGCGCGGGACGGGAAAGTCAATCGTGCCGGGGCCGGCTTGGCCGGCTTCCCCACAGCTCTTCCAGGCGGGCGTCGCGGCCGCAGCCCATTCGGTACGACTGGTACTGCAGGGGGCTTTTCTTGTAGAACTCCTGGTGGTAGTCCTCCGCCGGGTAGAATTCGGAAGCCGGCACGATCTCCGTGGAGATCACATGCTCGAGCCGTCGCTCCAACTCGGCTTTGGTTTCCTCGGCCAGGCGCTTCTGTGAATCGTCCTGCACGAAGATGGCGGTCCGGTACTGCGTGCCCACGTCGCAGAACTGGCGATTGGGGGTGGTGGGGTCGATGTTGCGCCAGAACACGTCGAGTAACGCCGCGTAGCTGACTTTCGACGGGTCGTACTCGATCCGTATTGCCTCCGCGTGCCCCGTCGTCCCCCTGCAGACTTCTGCGTAAGTAGGATTCTTGGTGTGTCCGCCCGTATACCCCACGGTGGCCGAGACCACGCCGTCGATTTCCACGAACGTCGGCTCCATGCACCAGAAACAGCCGCCGGCGAAAGTGGCCACGGCGAGCTGCTTCTCGACATGGCCGGGCTCCGCGTCCGTCGGCGAGAACGTTCCGAGCAAAAACGCGACGGCCACGCCGCCCACCGCGGCTATATCCAGCAGCAAGTCCAATTTCTCGATCATGTGACGCACATTCCCTTCTCTCCCGGTTGGGTCGATACGAAGATACGTGTGGTCGAGCGACACCGCAAGTGACGCGGTGAGGAACAACGCATCGCCGATCCGGACCCTGAGCTCGGGAATGCCGGGGGACCGAGCGAGTTTCCGCGCCCGCTGAAACCCGTTCGGCCGCCCTACGCGTCCGTGATATGATGCCCACGCATGAGTCGAACACTCCTCATCGCCATTCTCGCCCCGTCGCTCCTGCTGCTCTTGACATCGTCCTCGCGGGCCGAGAGTCGCCCCCGTGTCGGGCTGGCGCTCAGCGGCGGCAGCGCGCGCGGGTTCGCGCACATCGGTGTCATCAAGGTGCTCGAAGAAGCCGGGATGCCCATCGACGTCGTCACCGGCACCAGCATGGGTGCAATCATGGGCGGGTTGTATGCGGCCGGTTATTCGTCGGCCCAAATCGAATCGCTCGCGGTCTGCATTGACTGGTACGACCTCTTCTCCGACGCGCTTCCGCGGAGCGAACTTCCCATGGAGTACAAGCGCTGGAACGCTCGTTACGCATTCACCGTTCCGATGGACGGGTGGCTGCCGACTCTCCCGTCCGGTCTGATCGCCGGCCAGAAAATCACCAAACTGCTGTCGCGTCTCACGCTCCAGGCGCAAGCGATCGAGGACTTCACGCTGCTTCCGATAGCGTACGCCTGCGTGGCAACCGACATTGAAACGGGCGAGGCGGTGGTGTTGCGAAGCGGCAACATTGCCGAAGCCATGCGGGCGAGCATGGCGATTCCCTCGGTGTTCACGCCCGTAGAGCTCGACGGCCGCCTGCTGGTGGACGGGGGCGTGGCGCGTAATCTTCCCGCGGTGGACGCGCGCGATCTCGGCGCCGACATCGTCATCGGCGTGTACGTGGGCGCGCCGCTCTACAAGCAGGACGAGCTCACATCCATGGTCCGCATCATGGACCAGACCGCGAGCTTCCAGATAGCGGCTGCCTCACGCGAGCAGCAGGAGCTGTGCGACGTCCTGATCGCGCCTGACGTTCATGACGCGCAGGGATTCCAGTTCGACAACGCGCCGTACTTCATCGCGCGCGGCGAGGCGGCGGCGCGAAAGGTTCTCCCGCGTTTGCGCGCCCTCGCGGATTCCGTGCGCGCGCTGAGTGGGGCGGCGCGCGGGCAGCAAAGACCACACGGGCCGGATGAGCCGGATACGGTGCTCGTCACGGAGGTCGTCACAGAAGGGCTGCGGCGAATCCCTGCCCGCGTTGTGGAGACGGAGCTCAAGGTGAAACCGCCGGTTCGCATGTCGCCGGGCGACATCGAGGCCATCGTGGACCGCGTGTACAAGTACGACTACTTCGAACGCGTGAGTTACCGGTTGGAGCCGTCGGGAGACGGATCGCGGCTGGTATTGAAGGCCGTGGAGAAGAGCCGGAACCTGTATCGATTGGGATTGAGGTACGACAGCGAAACCAGCGTATCGCTGTTGCTGAACACCACGTTGCGCAACCTGGGACTGTCGGGTTCGGCGCTCGCGCTGGACCTCCGTGCGGGTGAAGACACGGCGGGGGATTTGCGTTACTTCGCGCCGGCGGGACGCACGTTGCGGTCGTTCGGGTTCAGGGCCCGCGCCAACGTGTCCCGGACATCGCTGAGCGTGCTCGAAGGGGATGTGCCCGTGGCGGAGTTCCGCACCACGTACACGTTTGGAGAGCTGCTTTTCGGAAACATTTTCTCCAGCCGTCTGTCGGTAACAGCGGGGGCGAGGGCGGAGTACGTGCGCAACCACAAGAACATCGGGCCGGAGGACATCGATGACTCCGACGATCGGTTGTTGCCCGTCGTCGCAGAAATGCGGGTCGACACCTTCGACCGTACCATGTTCCCGCGCTGGGGGGTGTTCCTCCAGTTGGTGGCGGAGGCGACATCGAGCCACGCGGGGAGCGACATGTCGTTCACACGGTACTACGGAGATTGGCGGGTGCGAATTCCGCTGCACCGCCGGGTGTCTTTATTGCAGTGGCTCTACGTCGGCACGACGGCGACGGGCGATTCGCCTCCTGTTTACCAGTTCACGGTCGGCGGCCTCGATGTGCCGTATGCCTACTTGGGCGAGAGCGCCGACTTCCTGGGCCTCGACCGCCGCGAGCGCGCGGGGCCTCACGCGCAGGTGCTGGGAGTCGGGGTGCAGTGGGAACTCCGGGCCCGGATGTTCATGATCGCGCGCTGGAACGTGGGCAACACGTTCCGCGAGTGGAACGAAGATCTGGACTGGAACCGCTACCTGAGCGGCGGAGGGCTCACCTTTGCGCTCGACCTGCCCGTGGCCCCCATCGAGTTCACAATCATGTCCGGCAGCGGCCACGGTCTCATGTCGCAACTCTCCGTCGGATACGACTTCTAAGTTCGATCATGCGTGCGTCGGGCCAGCCTCATCGGTGCTTTGCCGGTCGGACCGGCCAGCATCGGTGGCTCGGGCACGGCTCCCTACGACCGATCGTGCCCTTCGCAGTTCCGTGTTCGACGGTCGCCTCGGTTACCGGCTCGCAGATGGACCCTCTCATTATAGCTCGCCGATAAACGGCCCGCTCCACCGATGCTGGCCGATCCGACCTCATTAGGAAGTGCTGCCGCGCGGGTGGCGCCGATGGGGCCCCCAAAGCGAGCGCAGCGCGAGCGAGCACGCGTGGGGTGATCGGCGACAGGA
>JBGSIK010000383.1:0-5969 GCA_041742575.1 Candidatus Krumholzibacteriia bacterium | reverse complement strand
GTGGGTAGAAAACCGCAATTCAGAAACGACGGGGTCTTGCACGCCACCATCAACGGCCACAGGTTTCACCTCCGGCCCAAGGATCCGAAAGGGGACAATCTCCTGTGGATCGACGGCAGGCAGCCGCCGCTGGTCCTCGATCGGACGGCGGCGGAGTTTGTCATCAACCTGATTCATGGGATGTGGCTCTATCAGCAGGGAGACGGAGACGAGTCCCAAGCCGTGATCGACTATGTTGTGGACGAGATGACCGAGAAATACTCCCGCGGGATTGCGCCGTGGGCGAAAGTCAAGCGGGAGAGGATCCTCTCCGACTTGAACCGAGTTTTTGGCACGTTGATGGTCGTGGCGGAGGGTGCGTGCCCGTTGGACACGGGACTCGGCCCCAAGGAGATCAAGTACGGGAAATGGGCGGCGCCGGCGCGCATGGACCTGGCGGTTACCTACCGCTGCAATCTGAAGTGCCCCAAGTGCTACGTCGGCGACCGCAAAATCGCCCGGGAGCTCACCACAGCGGAGTGGATCAAAGTGTACGAGAGGTTATGGGAGTCAGGGATCCCGCAGGTGGTGTTCACAGGCGGGGAGCCGACGCTGCGAGAGGACATCGTGGAACTCGTGAGCGAAGCGGACGAGTTCGTCACCGGCCTGGTCACGAACGGGACGCGACTCTTCGAGCTGGCTGAAGCCCTCCGCGATGCGAGCCTCGACTATGCCCAGGTCACCATCGAATCATCTGACCCTCAGGTACACGACCGGATCACGTGCGCGGAGGGCTCTCACGCCAAAACGCTGGCCGGCATCCGGAAGGCCCTCGCCATCGGCATGCAAATCGTGACCAACACGACCCTCACGAAGACCAATGCGGCGACATTCAACGAGACCATCAAGTGGCTACACGGCGAGGGAGTAACGAACGTTGCCTGCAATACGTTGATCTGCAGCGGCCACGGAGTGGAGCACAAAAAAGAAAACGGTTTGGATGACGAGGCCCTCAAAGAAGTGCTTACCGCGGCATGCCGGACGGCGGACGAGCTGGGAATGGCGCTGCAGTGGTATTCTCCTACGTGCTATCACCAGGGAGTCGATCCTATCGAGCTCGATCTCGGTATCAAGACCTGTTCTGCCGCGGCCCACAACATGACGATACAACCGGACGGGACGGTGCTCCCGTGCCAGTCGTGGCCGGACTCCGTGGGTAATATTCTGGCGGACGACTGGTCTTCGATCTGGCACCATCCAACCTGCGTGAAGCTCCGAGAACATCTTTTCAAATCTGAAGAGTGCCGGGATTGCGAGTACGAGGATTTGTGTGGTGGCGGATGCCCCCTCGACGAATCTCCGAGAACGAAACGCAAGGGAGGGAAAGGGGTGGGGGCATGAGAAGGCTTATATTGTCACTGGCGCTGGCGAGTCTGTTTGTGATGACGAGTGGACCTCTCGCGGGGGACACCGGGACGTATCGCATTCAGAGCTACAGAGTCGGCTTGACCCCCCGCTCGGACGGCACCGTCGCCATCGAGTATTATCAGAGATGGCTGGTGACGGGCGGACATATCCCCTGGATCACGGTCGGCACTCCCAATTCGGACTACGCCATCACTGCCCGCAGGGGCGCGGCCGTAGATGTTACCTCCGCCAATCAAGGCAGCTGGAGCGGCGTGCGACTGGATCTCGACGGCGATTATCAGCCGGGGGAGACCTTCGAAGTCGGCTTCTCGATCATTCAGAGGCGCCTGTTCTACGCCACCGAGGGGAACTACAAACTGGATTTCACGCCGGGATGGTACGATCGCGCCGCCACTGATTCTCTGCGCGTGAGTGTGAAGTTCTTTGCGGACCTCCAAACGGTGAGCGCGGATCCTCCGACGACGCATGTATCGGATGATGTGATGACGTGGGAGAGATACGGCCTCGAGCCGGGAGAACGATTCTCGATTCAGGTGTCGTTCCCCATGGGGTCGTTTCCCTCGGCGATAGCCAAGGAGAACTTGAAGGGCGGCTCGGGCGGTGGCTCATCCGGGGGAATGAGCGTCGTCACCTTCATTATCGTGGTCATCATCGTCTTGGTCTTCATCTCGTTGATGTCCTCCAGGAAAAGACGGTATTCCGGTGGAAGCATATTCTACGGGGGACTGCCCGGCAGCCGCGGCGGCAGGGGAACTTCGCCAAAGGGCAGGACCACGGGCCGCGGCGGCGGGTTCGGTGGAGCCTCCATGTCCTGCGCCTGCGCGTGTGTGAGCTGCGCCTGTGCATGCGCCTGCGCGGGAGGGAGCGGCGCGGGGTGCACGCGGAAGCTCGAGCACACGTGCCCGGTCTGCGGGGAGAAGAGAAGATGACGAAGACGATTACGCGATTCCTCGCGTTCGCGCTGCTGGCTCTGGCGGCCTGCGGCGGCGGCAGTGGCGGCGACGACCGTTATGACAAGAATGTCTCGGTGCCCAAGGGGGACCCTGCGTTTCCTCCGCTCACCACATCGTGGGTGATCGACAAGGCGGGGGTCCTCTCGGAGCCGGTGATCGCGGCGGGCGATGCCGTCTGCGAGAAGCTCAAAACGGATGGCGTTGCCGAGGTGGTCGTGGTAGTGATTACCGGTGTCAAACAGCCGGAGGAATGGGCCACACATTACGGCCGATGGCTCGGTCTCGGCCGGAAGGGCCTGAGCACCGAAGGCGGAAACAACGGCGTTGTGTGGCTGGTGCGACCCGATGCCCAGGAGAAGCTGACAGTGTCGGTGGGGAGAGGACTTCCCGGCTTCACGACGGTCGATTACGGCCCCATCATTGACAGCACCGTCGAGTATCTGAACTTCAATAATTACGACAAGGGCATCATGACGCTGGTAACTCAGACGGACGAGGTCTTAAGAAGAATCAGCGGCGGAAAGTAACGGAGAAAGGAGCATCAGATGAAGAAAGCGGCGATAGGCATCGGTGCGGTGATTATCGTCATCGTGCTGATCGCGCTTGCTGTCGGTTCGTCGGCGGTCGGCGTATGGAACAAGCTCAATCAAAATTACCAGACGGTGGAGGGCGGCAAGTCGCAATACTCGGCTGCCCTCAATACCTGCACCGAGAAGATCAAGGGTGTGTGGGAGATAACGAATCAGTACATGGAGCACGAATCCGAGACGTTCAAGGCGGTCGCCCAGGCGAGGGCCGGATACGAAGCGGCCCGCGACGCCTTCGACAAGGCGTCGACCGAAGGCAAGGGCACCGATGAACTGACGAAGGCGGGAGCGGACGTGGTCAGCGCTGCGATGGCCTTCAGAATCCAGGTCGAGGCGTATCCGGAGCTCCGGGCGGTGGAGGCCACGCAGGAAAACATTCGCAACATGGAAGTGTCGGTGAACGAGATCAAAACCGCGCTCGATGACTGGATCGTCACCATCAGGAATTACAACACCTACCGGGGATCCGCCTGGCCGTCTGTCGTGGGCGGATTCATGAAGAAATTCCCCTCGGAGATCAAGTACTACGAAGGGGAGATCAAAACGCTCGACGTCGAATCGCTGAATCCGGAGAACAATTAGGTGGGCCAGCCAATTCCTTCAGCGTTTGACGTTTCCTTTCAGCGCACAAGACACTACCACAAAGTGCCATTCAGGGGGTTGACAAGTGGTATAACCACCGTCATACTATTGGTATGAAAACGGCCGTTTCGATACCGGATAGCCTTTTCGAGGCCGCAGACACCTTGGCCGAGCGGATGGGGATTTCGCGGAGCCTCCTCTATCAGCGCGCGGTCGAACAGTACTTGAAGGCGCAGGGACAGGACGTCATCCGGGAGTCTCTCGACGAGGTTTATGGGAGCGAGGACACGGGCCGCCTGGACCCCGCGATTGAGTTCCTTCAGGAGCGATCCATCGACTCAGGGCAGGACGACTGGTAATGGAACGCGGGGAGATCTGGTGGGCTGCTCTCAAGTCCCCGGAGGGCTCGGAACCCGGCTTCCGCCGTCCGGTGCTCATCGTTCAGTCCGACGCATTCAACCGGAGCCGAATACGTACCGTCATCGCCGTCGTCGTGACGGGCAATCTCCACCTTGCGAACGCGCCCGGGAACGTCGAGCTCTCCACCAAACAAAGCCAGCTGCCCAAGCGCTCCGTTGTCAACGTGTCGCAAGTCGTGACGCTCGACAAGTCTTTCCTCAACAGTCGCGTCGGGCGGCTGGACGAGAAAACGATGCGCTCGGTCGATGCGGGGCTCCGGCTCGTTTTTTCACTCCGCTAAGAGAGTTCGAACCCGGCCCGGCGAGCCGATCCCGCCGTCACCTGAATCCCGGCTTCTATTCTCCCTTTGCCTCGTGGTTGTACGAGCCCAACCGCCAGGGCGATCTAGAGCCCGAACCGAACGATGGCGCCAAAAGTGATCGAGTCGAGGTCCTCGTTATCGACGTCTTCGAAAACGCTCGTATTCATGAACCGGTAGTTTGCGTTGATGTCCAAGCCGACGGGTCCGAGAGGGAGGTCGACACCCGCCCGTAACGCGTAGAACGGATCGTCGAACCACTCGCCGTCGATGTATCCGAGTCCGATCCCCGCCCCCCCATAGATGAGACCGCCGGCCAGTACGAACACCTGCGGAAGCCACATATCCTGGTCAGAGCCGCCGTAATCGGGGACCCACTCGACGTCGCCCTCGAACTTGAATATGCCCATGCCCAGCTGCAAGGACCCGACGATGTTGTACGCGTTCTCGTCGAATTCCGGCGTGTCCTTGATGTCGCCGACGGTCTTCACGTAGTGTATCCCGCCGCCGAGCCGCAGCCCCACGACGGCGCTGCTGGACGTCGCTGTGAGGATGACGCACAGTGCGGCGATCATGCCTATAGTGATTCGGTTCATACTCGAAGGACTCCTTTCGACTAGAGATCAGTCCGAACGCACGGAATGCCCAAATGCTCTCTGGCGATGGCATTCCGGAGCGAGCCGTATACCGGCGGTGCTCGCCGGCTCCGAGCGTTGGGTCAGCGCCCGGCGGATCGCTGCTTGGCAAGATAGCACGTGTCGACGCCGTGCCCAAAAGATTTTCTTAAGGCGTGATTTGTTTCTTGCGACAAACGTCCAGTATCCCGGGGAGAACGAGCGGTCCTAAGGTCTCAAGGAAAGCGTTCCGCGGCAGCTCGGGAAATTGCGACAGTGACAACTGTAAAGGGTCGGAGCCCGCCGCGAACATCGCCGTGGGCAATGCGCGTGAGACGCAAGAGACACAAGAAATGCAAGAGGCCGGGGGCGTTGGTCCCCCGGTCTCTTGCCTGACCGTTCTCGTTGCGCAGCCGTCATCCTAGAGACTAGGACTAGCGCAGCAGCAACATCTTCTTCACCTCCGTGAACGCCGCCGCCTCCAGGCGGTAGAAGTACACGCCGCTCGCCACCGGCTGCCCGGCGCTGTTGCGGCCCTCCCACACATAGCGCTGATATCCCGCCCCGTAGTCGCGATCCACCGCCGTCAGCACTTCCTGGCCGAGCGCGTTGTAGATGCGCAGCGTCACGTGGCACTCGCGCGGCAGGTCGAAGCGGATGGTGGTGGTCGGGTTGAACGGGTTGGGGTAGTTCTGCGCCAGGCTGAACTCCTTGGGCAGCGGCGTCTCCTCGCTCCACAGATCGCTGGCGGTGAGCACGCGCGGGTCGCGCACGCTGCCGTAGACGGCGTCGGGCGTGCACGCAAGCGTCTCGTTCACGTCGTAGACGACACCGGCGTCGGCGTCGAACACGCGGAAGCGCACGGTCTCGCCGGAAGCGACATTGGTGTGGATCATGAGGAAGGCGATGTTGCGTTTGACCCCATCGACGTACACGGGGCCGGCTGTGCCGCGGCACTCATCCCCCACGAACGCGCCCACGATGTCGCGCTCGTAGATCGACACCTTGCCCGCCACCTTCACGACCGCCGTCATGGTCATGTTGAACTGGAACGCGTACGGATTCACGGACCACTCGGGCGCGCCCGCCGGCGGCGAGGCCGCCGAGG
>JBGSIK010000382.1:0-8457 GCA_041742575.1 Candidatus Krumholzibacteriia bacterium | reverse complement strand
GCCATGCCGTTCGCGCCGATCACCTCGGAGCGGCTCGCGAAGGAGCGGCCGGTGATCCGATCGTAAGCGTGACCGGCTCCGACATCGATGGTCGTTGTAAACGTCGCGATCAACACGACGAGATATGGATATACAACTCTGTTCACTGACGATCCTCCAGCGTTCATGTGAGCGCGAGCACGAGAACGCGCGAGCTAGAACGAACAATTTTGCGTGTGGCGCGAGAAAATCAACGTCCGACTATTGCGCCTCCATGAATGCGTCGATATTTTGATTCATAGTACACGATCCGCGGGAGAGGCCGATCGAGAATCTTCGCTGAGCAAAGGCGGGCTGTATGTGGTTGAAGCGAACATCGAACCGAAAACGGAAAGGAGGATCGACGATGACGCTCATCGATGAGTACATCATTGGAGAGACCATGATCGAAGGAGTCCCGGTGACTTGTACGACGTACAAGATCGGCACGCGTTACCACTGTGTCATCGCCGACCCGTCCCTCGGGAAGAACGTAGCCCGTTGCACCGGTCCGACGCGCGAATCGGCGATGCTGTGCGCGGAGCAACTGGCGAAACGCCTGTTTACAAACGCGTGAAGATCATGTATAATAAGAACCTGCCGCAATTGCCGCCGCATGAGAACGGCAAGTATCCTCGTGCCGAGCCGTTCCAGGATGCGGAGGATGAATCAACCAGGTTGGGCAGGGGGAGTGGATCTTCACGGTATCCGGGGTTCGGTGACCGGTCGCAGCGGCCGGAGTCGTGACTGAACTGCTGGTTTATCTTCCCTCTCAAGTCGGATCCGCTCCCCCGCTTTTTTTTGGTTGCCCTGCCGGCGCGAGGGGCACCATCTCTCTGCCGTTTCTGGGCATAAGTCAAAGCAATATATTTTGTTGCGCGAACACGCGGGACCGCAGCCGGTGGGGAGCTTTCGTGCGCCCGCGGTCCGCGGCCCGGAAGGCAGGCGGGTCTCTGGCGGGGTTTTTGCAATAATCCTACCATTTACACCCGCGAACGCGACGAGTAGAGTAGCCGTGACCCGGCGGGGCGGCGCCGGCGAATAAAATCAAGGGCACGATGTACATCAACGACCCGGGCTCTTGCGGCTGGCTCCCGGGCGCGGCGCTCCGGTGCCGGCGCTGATAACGAACGATTGCCGGATCGTCCGGCGGAGAACACCCAGTGAACTGTCCCGTCTGCGACCAATCGATCATCGCTCTGGAACTCGACCAGGTGGAGGTGGACCACTGCGTCCACTGCGGGGGCGCTTGGCTCGACGCGGGTGAGCTCGAGCTGCTGCTGGAAGGCGCGGAGTACCGCGGCCGGCTGCTGGCGTCGATGCGCGAGGCCGGTGTGGTGGAGGAGCCCGTGCGTCTTTGCCCGATCTGTGACAAGAAGATGCAGAAGGTGCTCATGGGGATCGACGGCCAGGTCATGATCGACAAATGCACGCGCGACCACGGATTGTGGCTGGATGGTGGCGAACTCGCTCGCATCGTGAATATGGGGAGGGTCAAGAGCGAGAGCAAGGTCGTGGAATTGCTGAGGGAGGTTTTCGGTGCGGAATAGGGAAGTAGGACCCAGGAAGCAAGGAGGCTAGTAAATGGCGGCATGGCTCATCCCGATAATCTTCGTGGCCATTGTCGGGTTCTTTGTCTCGATCTACAACGCACTGGTTCAGCTGCGGAACCGGGTGAAGAACGCGTGGTCGCAGATCGACGTGCAGCTCAAGCGACGTCACGACCTCATACCGAATCTGGTCGAGACCGCCAAGGGTTACATGAAGCACGAACGAGAAACGCTGACGACGATAACGGAGGCGAGGAGCCGCGCGATGGGTGCGGGCAGCGTCGCGGACAAGGGCCGGGCGGAAGGGGAACTGAGCGGCGCCTTGAGCCGGTTCATGCTCGTGGTCGAGAATTACCCCGACCTCAAGGCGAATCAGAACTTCCTCGCGCTCCAGGAAGAGCTCACGACCACCGAGAACAAGATCGCATTCGCGCGCCAGAGCTACAACGACTCGGTGCTGTTCTACAATAACAAGATCCAGATGTTTCCATCGAACCTGGTGGCGAACATGTTCAACTTCGTGCAGAACGAGTTCTTCGAGCTCGAGGACGCGTCTGAAAAAGCGGTGCCGAAGGTCCAGTTCACCAGCTGAACCGGCGCGTTCAGGCGGCCGGCGACGCAGACCGACCGGCCGCCAATGCCGAGGGCGATTTCGACATGATGTGGGAACTCATATCCGCCAACCGCAGGAAGTCGATGCTCCTGTTCATCGGCATGGCCGTAGTCCTGTGCCTGCTCGGGTACGGGATCGGTTACACCGTCAGTCCCGACGGAGGCGGTTACATCGGTTTGTTCATTGCGGTGTCGATATGGATAGTGCTGTCCGCTATGAGTGTGTTCGGCGGCGGCAGTCTCATTCTGAAACTGAGCAACGCCCGCCCCGTCACCCCCGACCTCCACCCGCAGCTCGTGAACGTGGTCGAAGAGATGAAAATCGCCGCCGGTCTGGACGCGACGCCGAAGATCTACATCATCGACGAGCGCGCACCCAACGCGTTCGCCACGGGCCTTCGGCCCGAGGACAGCTCGATCGTGGTCACGGCGGGACTGCTGTCGCGACTGAACCGCGATGAGTTGCAGGGCGTCATCGCGCACGAAATGTCCCACATCGTGAATCGCGACGTCCAGTTCATCACCGTAGCCGGCATCATGCTCGGGAGCATCGCGCTCCTGTCCCAGGTGTTCCTGCGCGGCATGTGGCTCTCTCCGGGTTCGGCCACCAGGAGATACCGCCCGAAGTCCTCGAAAGTGGGCCCGCAAGGCCACGCCGCCATCGTGTTGTTCACGGTGCTGCTCGCGATCCTGGGGCCGTTGTTCGCGCGCCTGTTTTACTTCGCCTTGTCGCGCAAGCGCGAGTATCTGGCGGACGCCTCGGCCACGCGCTTGACCCGCTACCCCGAAGGCCTCGCGAGCGCGCTGGAGAAGATCTCCGCGGAGTCCATTCCGCTCGAGGCGGCCAATCAGATGAACGCCCCCATGTTCATCGTGAACCCGTTCACGGGCAAGGGGGGGATGTCTCTCTCCGGCCTTACCAGCACCCACCCGCCCATCCACGAACGTATCGAGATCCTGCGCGCGATGACCCAGGGAGCCGATTTTACTACTTATCAGCGGGCGTTCTCGAAGATGAAGGGCAAGCCGACGATGATCTTCCCGACTTCCGGCCTCAAGAACGACAAGCCCGCGGCGATCCGGGAACCGCATCCCGACGTGGTGAAGGAGCAAACGAAGAAAGCGGAGACGCGCGACGTGATGGATCTCATGCGGGCGGTGAACGGATACGCGTTCCTCATCTGCGCGTGCGGGCTGA
Organism: Candidatus Krumholzibacteriia bacterium; assembly: GCA_041742575.1. GTDB lineage: Bacteria > Krumholzibacteriota > Krumholzibacteriia > WVZY01 > JAKEHA01 > JBGSIK01. The sequence goes on along the minus strand of JBGSIK010000382.1, from coordinate 5,079 downwards.
AGATCAAGATCCCGCCCGACTTCGATCAGTCGGCCATCGCGTGTCCGCGCTGCAATCGCGAGAATACGATCCCGCGCGCGCAGGTGTCGGATGTGGCCGAAGCCGCGGCCGTGATCGGCGCCATGGTGGGGAGCCTGGCGGCTGGGAAATCGGGCGGGGAACTCCCGGCAGCGACGGAAACGGCACCGAAAGGGGACTACGGCCGGGAAGCGCCGCCGCTGGAATACCGGCGCCGGACGGACGGTTGGGAGTCATTCGCGTGCTCGTGCGGCAAGCACATCCAGCTCTCTCCTGCTTTCAGTTCTCGCCAGGTCACCTGCCGCAACTGCGGGCGTATCATCCTCGTCGACGCATAACGATGGCTCCCGCGCAGAAGCCACTCAATCTCGGGTCGGTCGCCTACACGGGGTCGCTCGGGCACGGCTCCCTACGACCGACCGTGCCCATCGCAGTTCCGTGCTCGACGGTTGCCTCGCCCCACGCAGAATGTTGGTATGCGTGGGACGCTTCGCAGGTTTGCGGCTCGCGGATGGACCCTCTTATTATTGCTCGCCGCTAAACGGCCCGCTCGACCCGATGTGGCCAGCCGACCCCGCTCCGAGGTGCGTCCCGCCGCGAAGCGTCTCACTCGCACCAAATGAAAACGGGGATCCGGAAGCGGATCCCCGTTTTCGCGGTCGGCTTGATGTCGTGCCTAGTTGAGCCTGCGGAACTCGATCCGGCGGTTCTGCAGGCGCCCGTCCGGCGTGCTGTTCGAAGCCACCGGTTCCTCCTCACCGACTCCGATTGCTATCAGTCGAGACGGATCGATACCGGCGTTGATGAGATATTGCCGCACCGTCTCGGCCCGCTTTTGCGATAGCTCCAAGTTGAAGCTCGCGGGCCCCTGGCTGTCGGTATGCCCGCGAATCTCCACCCGGACTTCGGGATACGCCTGGAGCGACTGGGCCACAGCGTCCATGATCGAGTACGAATCAGGAGTGAGAGCTGCGCTTCCGCTTTCGAAGTTTGCGCCCCTGAGCACGAACTTCTCCTCGATCGGCTTCTCATCCGGACATCCGTCCTCGTCCTTGAACCCGTTGAACGTCTCCGGAGACGTCGGGCAGTTGTCCACGGCGTCCGGTATACCGTCGAGATCGTTGTCCAGATCCGGGCAGCCGTCGTCGTCCTGGAAGCCGTCGACATCCTCGGCCTGCAACGGACAACGGTCCAAGTTGTCGGGGATGCCGTCATTGTCGCTGTCCTTGATCAGATCGGGGCATCCGTCGGTGTCCTGATCGCCGTCGAAGTCCTCCGGCTCGCCCGGGCACCTGTCGTTTCTGTCGGGAATGCCGTCCTGGTCGTTGTCCAGGTCGGGGCAGCCGTCGTCGTCCTCGAAGCCGTCTTTGTCCTCCGGCAGATCGGGGCAGTTGTCTTCCAGGTCGGGGATCCCGTCGCCATCGTTGTCCAGGTCGGGACACCCGTCCTCGTCCTCAAAACCGTCGAAATCCTCCGGGTCGGTCGGGCAAGCGTCCGCTTCGTCCTTCACGCCGTCACGATCGCCGTCACTGGGAATGATCTCGACGGTGTGCGAGAACGCCAACCACAATCCCCAGTCGGGCGGATGGATCAATGAGGGGGTGTCACCCGAGTTCAGGTTCAGATCACCTCCAAGCTTGAGCGCCGAACCGCTGCCGCTGACGAACTCAATGCCGGGCGACAACGTATAGGTGCTCGCGCTGATATCCGTCGCATCCGCCGGAATGAGATGGGTAAACGCCTCGGTATCGACGTTGATGAGGTTCTCCCAGTTGAACTCCAGGAAGAAGGTCACCTGCGGCGCCGGGAACTCCACGGCCGCGTTGAATATGAAGGCGTCGTTGTAGCTGTTGCTTTCCCCCGCCGGCGTCAGCGGATATCCCGGAGGGTTGAAGCCGGAGCTATCCGGGAAGTTGGGATCGAACACGCCGTATCCTTCATCCTCGTTCCGGTTCCACCTATAACCGGCATTGAAGTGCAGCCTGGTGGGAACGAAACTCTGCAGGTTGGTGAAGTCGAGCGTCGCCAACCCCAAAGCGAGGATGTCCGTCTCCCCGGTGGTGAAACCGCGGTTCTTGTTCCCGGTCGGGAAACTGAAAGTCGCCAATCCTCCGATCTTCAGCCGGTCCGTCGGCAACGGGATCCCGACCTTCGCGGAAACATCGGTGTCCCCGATCCCGCCGCGTGTGAACGTTTCCTCTCCGGTACTGGTGTAGTCTTCTTTGACGGTGCGGATCCAGCTCCGTATGTCCAGACTCGCTCCGACTTCCAGGTAGTCGTTCAGCCCGTAGGTCAGGCCCGCGCGCGAGATGAAAAACATGTAGTTGACCAAAGCGCTGTCGGTGGCCGACGGGAAGAAAAGCCCCCCTGACAGCGGCTGCTCTTTCAGATACTGGAAGTGTGTGATGAGCTGGAAGTTCAGGTTTCCCTTCCCTATGGTGTCGGCGGCCTTCGTGCGCAGCAATCCCCGCGTCCCGTTATAGGACACCCCGGCGTGAGCGCTAACCGCTATGAGAATCAAGACGATACCCGCGCCGATGACCGATAACGGAAAGCGACGGCCTATTCGCCGCGCTAATCCTTTCTGGGCATCATAGTCCATGAGGATTGTCTCCTTTCTGATCACGTCGTAACCCGGTTGTCCCAGCGAAGCAAGAACGATTCCACGGACAGACGGAAAACTCCGCCAACTGCAGCGAGTTATCCAACGAAGTCGGTTCATCCTTCCCGTTCGGGAGCGCCTTCTCCCCCGCCGGCCGCCGTCCCGCCCGATCGATCACCACGTTTCCCCGGATCCTCGCTCTGCGCCTTCTCCTCTGGCTTCTCTTCCCCCACCACATCTTCCCCCTCGCCCGGGCCGGCCGCCCCTTCCACCGCCCTGCCGCTTTCGTCGACGAAATTCATGTGCAGTTCGAAGAGGACCTTGTCCAGGAAATCCCGTTCTGTCTGGGTGAGGTTTCCCTCGGTCTTCGCCTGGAACATCTCCAGGATGTCGATCGATGCCCTCGCCTGCTCGAGATCCCGTTCGACCTTGTTCGTGATGGGATTGACGAGTTTCCCCATCTGCTGCATCGCGGCCGCCTGGAACATCGAGACCAGGCTCAAGAAAAGGATCTCTTCCTTGGACATCGACCGTTCGCCGTTTTCCATACCGTTAAGCCGCAGGTGTTACTGCCGGTTCCGGGTTGCCGTTTCGTGGATGATAGGCAGGAGCGAAAAAACCTGTCAAAGAAAAAAGTCGCGTTCGCTCACGCTCGCGGTCTGCCGCGCCGATCGATCCCTCACGCGGGCGCGTGCGCCCGTTCAATCGAAGTCCCGCACCGTGCCGATCCAAATCATGGTCGCCGCCTCCCGTTTAGAGGCGTTCTCGTACCCATGCGGTTCCCCGGCATGATAGTGGATCGCATCCCCTTCCTCGACTTCGATGGTTTCGTCCCGGTAGAAAAACCGCACCCGGCCGGCCAGGATGAAAGCCGCTTCGTTGCCGAAATGCGTGTGCGGCTGCCGCCGGTGGGACTTGCCCGGAGCGAGCGTGATGGAAATCGCCTGCATGCGGCCGCCCGGTATACACGTGGTAAGCCTCTCCATCGTGCCCACCCCACCCGGCAGTGATTCCCGCAGGCGGTTCTCGAGCGTGACGAGCGAGACGTCACCCAGCTCTTCTTCCTCCAGGAAGTAAGCAGGGTCCTTCCCCAGCGCACGCGCCAATCGGATCAGCGCTCCCAGCGTCGGCGACGTTTTGCCCCGCTCGATTTCGGATATGTGCGTCGCCGAGATCCCGGCCGAGGACTCGATGGACTTCAGAGTGAGGTGCCTGCTGTCACGTATACTCTTGATGCGTTTTCCCAGTTCAGCCCTGTCCGGCATGGTATGCACCCCTCGGGTTGACGTTCCGCTCCGCGCGTGGCTGCGGCCCGTCTTCATGCTCACACGCAAAAAGGCGGCAAAGTCGCAAACAACATGCGGGCTTTCCCGTCGCCGATGTTCCGCAGGGTGTGCGGTTCGCTGGCGCGGAAATGGACGCTGTCGCCCTCCTTGAGCAGATAGCGGTCCGGCCCCACGATGATCTCCACCACTCCCCGCAACACGTGCACGAATTCCTCTCCGGCGCGGATGACGGACTCGGGTTTTTCGCTCCGGCCCGGATCCAGTTCGATCTCGAGGAACGACATCTCGGACCCGAGTATCCCCTCGCTCAAACGGCTCAACCGGGCGTCCCAGGCGCTGTCGGTGAGCACCCGCCTCTTGGACTTGCGAACGACGCTCACCGGAGGCGTGCGGTCATCCTGAACGAAGAAGGCAGGTTCCGAGCCCAATGCGCGGGCGATCTTCGTGAGCGCGCCGACTGTGGGGGAAGTCATTCCCCTCTCTATTTCGGAGATGTGTGTGGCCGAAACTTTCGCTTTCAGCTCGACCTCTTTTAGCGTAAGGTTCCTGCCCAGGCGAAACCGCTTCAGTCGCTCACCCAACTCGTGTTTGTCGTGCATGATGTTCGAACTCCCGGCGATGGCCCCATCGAGGAAACCGCCGCAACGCGCTTAATCTATAGGGACGTTTTCACAGGAAAAACAGAATTATGTGAGATTTCAGGCATTGTGTTTAGGTAAACTTAGCTATTGTTGCCCAAATCTGTTTTATTTGTCAAGTGATTTGCTTCACATAGGTGGATTTCACCTACTGTCGTGACGGACTCTATGAAGGTGCTGTTGATCCGATTCAGTTCCTTGGGTGATTGCGTGCTCTTATGCCCGCTGGCGCGGCATCTGAAGTCCGGAGGAGGAGGAGGAGGAGGAGCCGGGGCCGGAGCGACAGAAGTGTGCGTCGTCACCAAGACTGCGTTCGTGGAGCTCTTCGCCGCTACCGAGGGAGTCGACCGCGTCGTCGGCTACGACCCGAAGTCCGGCCCGAGCGGATTGTTGCGTATCGCCCGGGAACTGAGGGGCCGGGGCTACCGCGTCATCGACGCCCACAACAACTGGCGCAGCCGGATTCTTTCCGCCGCGCTGGGCGGCGCCGCGGGCCGCATGCGCAAGTACTATCGCGAACGAGTGGGATTGATCC
>JBGSIK010000381.1:0-5936 GCA_041742575.1 Candidatus Krumholzibacteriia bacterium | reverse complement strand
CCAGACGAGGGCGGCCGCCGCGAGCGCCGCCGCGACGCCGGCGAGAATCCAGAAGAGATAATTCCTCGGCGCTTCCCATTGCGGCTTGAGCGGCCGGACTTCCGCCCCTTCGGGGGAGGCCACCAATCGCCGCACCGGTATGATGAACTCGGGCGTGATCGCGCGAAGCGTGTCGCCGGAAGGAGCCACGAAGTCCCACGTTGTCTCCGGGAAACGCGCGGCCTCGAGATCGAGCGTGATGAGCGTGAGCGCCCCGGCCCGCTCCATTATACCGCGGGATTTCTTGTCGTCCCACGAAGCGGAGAGGACCCTGCAAGTGCCGGCGTCGAGCGCGACGGGCTCGATCATGCGCAGGGAGTCCGGATACTGGAAAGTCACGCGCAGGCTGAAGCGTTCCCCCACCGTGACCGAGTCGGCTGCGACCATCGCGCCCACCTCGATGAGTCCCGGAGGCACCGGAGAGACCCGAGCGTCCGCCAGACCAGCCGCGGCAGCCACGGTGCCCAGAACCAGCAGGCACACGCCCGCGACGCGTATCGATGGGATTCTCGCCATGCGACTCTCTACGCTCGCTACATTCGCTTCGCGCGCGCGCGAAAGAACACGTTCAAGGGTTTTACGTAATCTTGCTGGGTGTCGATATCGACGCAATCGACACCATGCCGGTTGAAGAGCGACTTCAGGGCTTGATCACGGCCCCGTACGAAGCGGGTGAACCGTTCCTGCGCGTCGGGACCGCCGAGGTCCACCACGCGCTCGATCCCCTCTTCCTGGTCCCACACGCGTACCAAACCCGACGCGGCGATTTCTTCTTCCCTCCGATCCCGTATGTTCAGGGCCACAACGTCGAACTTCTTCGCCGCCAACCCGATCGCCCGCGAGAAGTCGGGCGACATGAAGTCGCTCAGCACGAAAACGATCGCGCGCCGCTTGAGCACGCGCATGAGGAAAGAGAGCGCGTCGGCGATGTTGGTCCGGCGCCCGCGTGGTTCGAAGAAGAGTAACTCGCGCACCACGTGGAGCGCGTGCCGGCGGCCCTTCTCGGGCGGTATGTACTTCTCCACCTCGTCGCTGAAGACTACCGCGCCCACCTTGTCGTGGTTCTGTATGGCGCTGAAGGCCAGGAGCGCGCAGATCTCCGCGGCGGTGTCGAGCTTGGTTTTCTCGCCGCTCCCGAAGCGGCCGGATGCGCTCACATCGAGCAGGAACATCACCACCAGCTCCCGCTCCTCCATGTAACGCTTGACGTAGGGCGAGCCCATGCGCGCGGTGACGTTCCAGTCGATGATGCGGATGTCATCTCCCGGCTGGTACTCGCGCACTTCGTCGAACTCCATCCCCTGGCCTTTGAATACACTGTGGTACTCGCCGGAGAAGACGTCGTTCACCAGGCGGCGCGTGCGGATCTCGATCCGCCGGATCTTTTTCAAGATCTCCTTGAGATCGTTGTCTGCGTTTTCGTACATCACCATGGTCTCACCGGACCCAATCGATCAGGTCGCGTCGCTGCGCCCGCGCGTCCGATCAGGTCAGGTCAAGTCAGGTCAAGGCACCTCGATGTGATCGAAGATCTTCTGCAGAACGGCCTCGGAGTCCAGTTCCTCTGCCTCCGCTTCGTAGGTAACGATCAGGCGGTGCCGCAGCACGTCCGGCCCGATCGCCTTGACGTCCTCGGGGGTCGCGTACCCGCGGCCGCGCAGGAACGCATGCGCCTTCGCCGCCTGCGTGAGATAGATGGTCGCTCGCGGGGAAGCCCCGAACGCGATCAGATGCTTGATCTTGATCCCGAACTGCTCGGGGTCGCGGGTGGCGAACACGATGTCGAGGATGTAGTTCTTGACCTTCTCGTCCACGTAGACGTCGCGGACCGTCTCCTGCGCGCGCTTCAGCGTCTCCTTGTCGATGACCGGTCTCACCGACGGCAGTCCGTCCCCCGTCACCGCCTCCATGATCGCCTTTTCGTCCTCGCGCGTGGGATAGGTGATCCGGAGCTTCATCATGAAACGATCGATCTGCGCTTCCGGAAGCGGATAGGTGCCTTCCTGCTCGATCGGGTTCTGCGTGGCCATCACCAGAAACGGAAACTCGAGCGGGTAGGTCTCGTCGCCGATCGTCACCTGCCGTTCCTGCATGCACTCGAGGAGCGCGCTCTGCACTTTGGCCGGCGCGCGGTTGATCTCGTCGGCGAGGATCAGGTTCGAGAAGAGCGGGCCCTTCTTGGCGGTGAAGGTGTGCTCACGGGGGTTATAGACCTGCGTGCCGATCAAATCGGCGGGCAGGAGGTCCGGCGTGAACTGGATGCGCTGGAAGGAAGCGTCGATCGCGCCCGCCAGCGTCTTCACCGAGAGCGTCTTCGCGAGCCCGGGCACCCCTTCGATGAGCACGTGGCCGTCGCAGAGGATCCCGATCAATAACCGGTCGACCAGGTAGCGCTGCCCCAGAATGACGCTCTGTATCGCCTTCTGGAGCTTGGGAACGAACTGGCTCTCCCGTTCGACGCGCTCGTTCATGGCCTGAATCTCGTGTTCCAATTCGAACCTCCGTCGTCGCGTGACTGCGATACCCTGGGTTGAACGCCGAAGCTTTACTTACGGTTCCGGACCGTCGAGGTTTCCTGACCTCTCCGGTCCCCTCGCTTGCGGGGGTTGCCAAACCCCCGGGCCTTGCGCTAGTATTCACGAACTTCCGCAGCAGGCGGGTCTTGGCGAGGCCTCGACCGGCGGGCCGGCACCCCCCTGGGGGTATGTGCGATTATGATAACGGAAACTACGTATAAGTCAAGCCAGGTCAAGGAAATGACGCGAACACCCGGCCGCGTGCGGCGCCTCCCTCTCTACGCCGTCGTGGGACTCGTCTCCATGGTGCTGTTCGAGGGGCTTCTCTTTACCGGGAACTGGTTCATCGGCGCCTACTTCACACCCATTCAATGGACGGGATTGATTCTTTTTCTCGACGGGCTCCAGAAGCGGAGGGTCGGGACATCGCTCATCTCGGACCATTTCGGCGAGTTCGTGCTCCTGTGCGTGATTTCAATCGGAAGCTGGGCCATTTTCGAGTTCTACAACGTTTTCCTCGGGAACTGGCGCTACCTGAATCTTCCCGAGAACCTCTGGGTGCGCTACTCGGGCTACGCCTGGGCGTTCGCCACCATCTCGCCTGGCATGTTTTTCATCTATCAGAACCTGGACGCCGTCATTCCGGGAGAGGACCCTGAAGAGAACCCGCGGCTCCCCAACAAAGTCTTCTACCCGTTCGTGGCCGTGGGGCTGGCGTGTCTCGTGGTCCCACTCATCTGGCCTTCCACGTACATGACCCCGCTGGTGTGGGTGGGATTCGCTTTCCTCCTCGATCCCATCAATGGACGCCTGGGCGAGCGCTCGATCCTTTCCGAGTTCTTCACCGGGCACTTCCGCTCCATGCCCGTCTTTTTTCTCGCCGGCTTGATCGCGGGGTTTCTCTGGGAGTTCTGGAACTACTGGGCCTTCTCCAAGTGGGAGTACGATGTCCCCTACTGGGGGCAGGTGAAGCTCTTCGAGATGCCGGTGCTGGGATTTCTGGGGTTCATGCCGTTTATAATCGAGAGCTACGCCATCTACCGCTTCGTACGTAGACTCATCCCCCGCCGTGACAGCGCGCGGTTTTTGGAGTGAACCGGCCGGGAGTTGCGCCCGAGTATTCGCTTCTCGAGACCGCTTTCACTCCCGCAATGACGCGGTGTCAACCTTCACAGTGACATCCCGAGGATGGCGTCCGAGCGATGCAACATTTGTTGCACTCGGCGCCTTCTCAGCATGTTTCGTCGGGGGTTGACACGCTGATTCTAGACGCGAACATCGACTTTCGGCGCGAACAGGGGTATAATCAATAGCGCCACGCCGGAGCGATCGTGGGGGAGAAAGCGGGGTGCGTGATGTTGTCGACGACCAAAGTGGTCGTCTCGCTGATGCTCGCAGGTTGCATCGCGGCCTGTGGGGACGAAACCCCCAACAAGCCCGAGGAGCCCACACCGGTCGTCACGATCGACACTATCCCTCCGGCCGCAATCGAAGGGCTCCAAGCTAGATCCGCGACACAGCAGTCCCTCGCACTGGTATGGGCCGCGCCCGGTGACGACGGCGACGAAGGTGTCGCCGCGGAATACGACATCCGCTACGGCCTCGATTCCCTCACCGAAGACAAATGGGACGCCGCGGCGCAGTTCGACGGGGAGCCGGCTCCGAAACCGGCGGGTGATCCCGAAACGATGCGCGTCGGCGGTCTCGAGACCTTCTCATCCTATTTCTTCGGCATCAAGACCCGCGACGAGACGGGCAATGAGTCGCCGCTCTCCAACATCGCCTCGGGAACGACGCTCCAAGAGGCGCTGCGGCCCGGACCCATCACCGATCTGCGCGCCGTGGGTGTCGGCTCTACTGCATTCGACCTCACCTGGACCGCGCCGGCCGAGGACGGGTACACCGGCGGACGGGCGTCCTGCTACGAAGTCAGACACCATCTAGAGTCAATCACGGAATCGAACTGGAGCTCTGCCACGCCTGTGGATTGCGCGCTCGATCCCGGAGAGCCGGGGACGGAAGAGCACCTGCGCATCGAGGACCTGCGTGGGTCGTTGAATTATCACTTCGCCATCAAGACGGCGGATGAAGTGCCAAACTGGTCGGAAGTGTCGAACGATGCCTTCGCGGTGGGCGGGCTGGTCGTTCTCTACCTCGAGGTGTCGCAGGTGTACAAAGGGCAAGAGCTCACGATATTCTTCCGGGCCCCGGGAGACGAATACGTGGCGGTACACTTGAACCGCTGGTCGTTCACAGAAACTTGTGTCCCCGCCGGCACGCATCCATGGGTAATCGCCGATATCGTGATGGACACGAAGCTTCCTGCCGGCCTCCACTCGGCGACCTTCGACTTCAAGGCGCTCAACGGCGAATACCTCCCGTCGGCTGAATACTATGTGGTGCTGTGTTGGAGCGGCACGTTCCGCTGGTTTCGTTCGGTCCAGTTCTCCGACGGCCCGTGAGTCGTGCTGACCACCCGGACGGCAAAATCGCCTCGCGCTACTTTTCGTCGGTGTGGTAGACTGGTCGCACGACGCCCTCCGCTTCCATGCTCCGCACCGTCGCTGGGGAATCGCTTCTGCGGGGCGCTTCAAATCCGAACCCAATCCACGGCAGGATCGGCTTTGAACAAACGAGAATCCTTCACCGGGCTTTTCAATGCCGCGCTCGCGGTGATCTTCGACTTCGACGGTGTCATCGCCGACAGCGAACGCTATCACTTCCTCGCTTACCGCGACGTGTTCGCGCGATACGGCCACACCGTGGACGAGCGTGAGTACTACAAGTACTGGACGTCACTCGGGCTCGGGCCCCGCGGCGAGATCGAGCGACACCATCTCGACCTGGACCCGACGGCGATTCGCGACGAGAAGCGGCCGGCCTTCACCCAGTATTGCCGGAGCGGCGCTATACGCGTGTACAACGAGATTCCGGCGATCCTCGAGCGGCTCTCCCGGGCCGGTCTGGTGCTCGCCGTCGCGAGCGGCACTTCCAAAGAGGACATCACCGCCGTCCTCGATAACTCCGGCCTGCGAGGGTACTTCAGCGTGATCGTCGGTTGCGACGAAGTCCCCGTGATCAAGCCGGCGCCGGACGTGTTCCTGGCCGCGATGAAGCGGCTGGAGATGAGACCGAGCGAATGTCTGGTGATCGAGGACGCGGAAAAGGGAGTGACCGCGGCCAGGGCGGCCCGTGTGCCCGTGATCGTGGTGCGCACCAACGAGACCCGCGCGATCGATTTCAGCGATGCCGACCTGGTGCTGGATTCGCTTGCGGAGCTTCTGGCGCTGATTCCGGAGGGTCCTCGCTGATCCCGGCGGTTCCCTACCGCGCCGGCGTCGCGGGAGCAGATGCGCCCGCCGTCGCGACGTAGCTCGAGAG
>JBGSIK010000380.1:0-5177 GCA_041742575.1 Candidatus Krumholzibacteriia bacterium | reverse complement strand
CGGGTTGGCCGCCATCGGGTTGACCGACCACGATTGCCTGGGCGGGGTCGCGGAAATGATGAGAGCAGCCGGACAGGCCGGATTGGAGGCCCTGCCGGGTGTCGAGCTCAGTTGCGAGCACCGGGGCCGCGATCTGCACATTCTCGGGTACGGCGTGAACGCGCAGGACTCGGCGTTTCGAGAGCTGCTGACGCGATTCCGGAACGCGCGCGAGGAGCGCGGGCTCAAGATCATTGCGAAGCTGGCGGATATGGGTATCCACCTGGACGCCGCCAGGGTGCTGGCGAAGGCGACCAACGGCGTGCTTGGCCGGCCGCACATCGCGGAAGAGCTGATCGACGGTCGTTACGCCAAAGACTTCGCGGAGGCGTTCGAGAAGTACATCGGGGAGGATTGCCCGGCGTACGTGAAGAAGTACAAGATGACGCCGGGTGAGGCCGTCGCCGCCATCAGAGCTTCCGGCGGGCTCGCCTTCGTCGCCCACCCGGGCTTCTATCTCGAGGATATCGATGCCTTCCACGAGCTGCTGGAGGGCGGCTTCGACGGGATCGAGGTCCTCCACCCCAAACACGACGCGGAGACGCGCGAGCGACTGCGCCGGATCGCCCAGGAGCGTGGGATGTTGATGTCCGGAGGGTCGGACTACCACGGCTTCGTGGGACGGGACATTCCCGGAGAACCGAAGGTGCCGTACGCTTTCTACGTCCAAATCAGAGAACGGCTGCAGGGCACGCGCGCGTGAAGGGCCGGTTCAATCCCGGACGATGCGGTACTTGAGGAACATTTCGTCGCCGACCCGGCGGCTGGAAATGATCCGCAGCCGCGGGTGGTGGGCCGCCAGGAAACCTTTCCCATCCAAAACCGTGGGCGCGGACGCCCCTCCGATCAATCTCGGCGTGACCGTTATGTAGAGTTCGTCCACCACGCCATCCTTGGCGAAGGCGAAGTGCAATTCACCGCCGCCCTCCAGGAGCACGTTTCTGACCCGACGGCAGTAGAGATCGCGAAGCACAGCGCGGGGGGAGAGAGAGCGGCTTCCCAGTACGACCACGTCCGCGAGCCGCCGGAAGCGATTCACGCGCGCCGCCGGGGCGGCGCGCGTGGTGAAAACGAGTTTCTCGGTGTCCGGGTGTTCGAATATCGGCTCCGTCGGCGGCAGATCGAGCTTGCGGCTGAGGACGACGTTGATCGGATGCGGGGGCCATCCTCGGGCGACGCGTTTCTCCCTCAAGTCGTGGTAGCGGATCAGAATGGGATGGCCGTCATGCCGCACCGTGCCGGCGCCGATGATCACCGCGTCCGCGCGGGACCGGAGCACATCCATCAGGCGCCTGTCGTATTCGCTCCCGAGGGCGAACCGCTCCCGCCGGTAAGTCGTGATCTTACCGTCGACGCTCATGGCCATATTCACGATGACGTGCGGGAGGGCTTCTGTGTGCCGCATGTCGAAACCCCTGTGAGCTCGTGCGCGAGATTCTAGCCGAAGCGACCCCGCAGTTCAACCCGTTTGCGGGATAGTTTTTGCCCGCTCGCGGGCGGGCGTCTTATAATGCCTCCATGCCGAAGCCACTGGTCGTGTTTCTGCACAGTGACAGCTACGATCGCGTTTATCAGTGTGTAAACATCCTGCTGACCGCATCCAGCATGGGGCGGACGTGCTACCTGTTCCTGTTCTACGGCGCGCTGGGATCGCTGGTCGCGGGGGCCTGGGACGACGAAGCGTGGTCGGGGTACGGAGAGGACGCGGAAGCCCAACGTCCCTGGGCACGGACGCTCGCCAGGCGCTTCGAACTGTCCGACACGCCGTCGCCGCGCGCAGTGCTCGACCGAGCGAGGAGCGAGCCCGGCGGCGTAAAAGTGCTCGCTTGCAGCAATTCGGTCCAGCTCCTGGGGCTGGAGCCGGCCGCGGTAAAGCGGAGCGTAGACGAAATCGTGGGGCTGTCCACGATGCTCGAGATATCCGGCGGCGACTGTCAGGTATTCTACATCTGAGGGGAGAGCCGCCGGGGTCGTGGACCCGCGGGGGGCAGTTAGTGCTTGGAGTCCCCGGCCTTGACGCGCGTCATCTTCCTCAACACGCGTTTGTAGCGGTGGATCTGCCGGTTGCAGGTCCTTGCCTTCGCGTGGTCGTGTTGCGCCAGGGCCTCGCGCTTCTCGTCCTTGAGGGTTTTTATCCGCTGCTTAACGCCGGTCTTGTCCAGCGGTTTGGGCACGGCGGTCTTCCCGCTCGGCCGCCCGGCGCGCCCTTCTGGCGCTTTTGCGGTTCCGGTCTGCCCCAGCAGCAGGTCGATCAGCTCATCCTTTTTCATGGAAGAAAGCCCCTTGGCCCCGGGGGTTTTCTTCGCTTCCTCGCGGAGATCAGCCACTGTCATCTTGTTCAACGCGTCCCTGTCCATCCAACTGCCTCCTTCGGGCATGTTGCCGAGTTCCAAGGCGAGTGTATGTTACCCCAACCCCCATGCCACCGCAACACGCAAACGAGGGGTCCGGGTGTCGAGCGCCCCGCCGGTCGTGAATTCCGGCGGGTCCGGGGCGGTGGCGGCGGCCTGCAAACGGGCCGGCAGTCTAATCCCATGATATCAAAGTGGTTGGCGGAGGCCTCCAAACGGAGCGTCGTGCCCGGCGGGCTTCCCGGGGTCGGTCAATTAGGGGTTGCTTTTTCTCGGCAGCGTATTAGTATTGACCTGAGGCAAAAAAATTTGACACTATTATCCGCGAGCCCTGGCGCCAACGGCCGGCAGGCGCGGAATTAAGCCCTTCCCTGTTGTTGCTTCGGTCTATCCACTGCACAGGATGTTGTTTCTCCCCGCAGCATCCTAACCGAGCGCGACGCAGGGAAGGCTTTTTTTTGGGGGTTGGTGGGGCCTTCAGCGCCGGACCCGCCTCGGCGGCGGGCCGCAGCTGTCACCGGGGGTCTGATGGGTCGTATGGGGATGGGTCGAAATCGTTGGGGAGCGCGATGTAGAGCCGAACGAGCTTCGCCTCATCCTCAGTGACGTCGAGCGGCAACGGCTGCCCGGCGTACATGAGGTATCCATGCGGCAGATGGGCGAGTCGTATGGTATGCCCGAGTTCGTGGAGCGCGATCGTCCACAATTTCGCTTCGCTCGGGAACTCGTCGATGATATCCACGTCGCTTCTGGTGGGAAACCCCTCGTCATCGTTGGTGTGGTGCGTGATTCCATTCTGATCGTCCATTTCCACCCGAGTTTTGAACGAGAGCATGACGCCGACGGCTGGCGGTGTTGCGACGAGCTCGAAAATCTCCTCGCCGGTGCGTGAATTCCACTGCGCGACGCAGCGCTTGCAGATGTCCTCGTAGTCGATCCCGTGAACATTCACGAACGGGGGAACGTAGACCGGGATCGGATAGGAATGCCACTTCTTCAGTCGCGGTTTCTGGCCCGAAATCCCGGCGGCCTGCAGGAGCAACCGGAAGATATTGTCCGTCCCCGCCATCTCGGCCGGCATGTACTCGATCATGACAAAGGTCTGCGAGACGTCGCTCGAGAGATCGAACGCGAGGTCGAATTCGTGGAACCAACTCCCGTTCTCTCCCGATCGCAGGGAAACGTTCACTCGCCCCGAACAGAGATCCTCCAGTGCGAAACGGCCCTCGATGTCGGTGCGGATCTCGTGGACGCGCCGGTCGGTAACCGTGACGTCCAGGTCCGCGAGTGCGACGCTCGTGAGTGCGTCCCGGCATTGGCCTCGTATCTCGTAACCGTCGATGTGGACGTGCGCAGAGCTGCTGATCGCAGAGGCATTGCCGGCGTCATCGAAGCTGCGGATGGCGGCGTACAAATCCCGGCCTTCGAGAGGATCGGTGAACTCGTACCTCTCCGGCTCGCCGCTTCGGGCCGGAACCGGGGGGTCGGGTGCGATCGGGGAGATATCCCAGAGAATCGGCGATGAGTAGCCGTAGCGGATCTCGTAGCGAGCGACCGTGTCACGGACGTCATCGCGCGGAGCCGTCCAGGTGAGCACCGCGTTACCGCCCGCGGTGGGGTACGAAAGCGCGGGGGCCTCGATCTGTTCCGGCGGGACGCGGTCGACTGCGTCGGATGTTCCACCGGGACCGGCCGGATCGTCCGAGCAGGCTGTCCATCCGCCGAGCACGAAGAGCGCGAGCGCAAGGACGGAAAGGTTTTCTCTCGAGGTTCTCATGGGTCGAGGGCGGCAAGCGGTCCGCATGATCCCAAGATAACCGCCGCCCGGCGCTGTTGCAACCGGCCGTTGGGGCTGGACGGCCCCGGGCAGCCGGGTTATACTGGGTGCTGTGATTTCTCCTGCCTGGGAGCGACACCCGCACGCGGATTCGCGGTACCCCACGCCGTCCGAAGAGGGAGTCCGATAATGGTTCGCCTTCAATTCGCGCGACATCCATCGGGGCGCCATCACATCTCGTGGTGGGTCCTCGCGGTCGCGACTGCATTCACCGTGAGCGCGATCGGTCCTGAGGCAATCGCGCAAACCGGATACTCCCTCCGGATACGGACTCTCGGGACACCATTCGCTGGCATCATCGACGACCCGTTCACGGACGCCTACTTGAATCCCGCGCGTGTCGGCGACCTGGGGGGCCGGCAGGTGTATGTGGGGCAGCTGCCGAACGCAGGTGCATCCGTCGTCTTCCCGAACAGAGCCGATCGCTATGCGTCCAACGGCGTGTTTCCGCCGGAGGTGCCGCCGGCCTTGCCACCGAATTACGTATCGGGCGCCGAGCCCTATACAGCCGGTCTCGTTGCTCCGCTCGGCGCCAAGCTGACATCGTCGTTTGCGCTGGAAGCATCCGCCGACGGCGCCGACCGATTGGACGACGACGGTGATGTGTATGTGGAGGTCGGCTCCCGGCTCGAGGTGCGGTCCGTTCGCAATGTCTCCGGGACCGAGGGGTCGCACTATCACGCGTTGATCGATGGCGCTGTGGGAACAGGAACTCCGGAAACGAATGGTGGCCGATATGGAGTACGCGCGACAGTCGTATACAACGAGCACAACAATGGCGACGCGAGAGACTGGCTGGAGATCAACACTCCAGGGTCCGATGCCAGCGATCAGATTTATCGGGAAGATTATTACCGTGATCGCGCGCGCTATGAAGACTTGAGTCTGTCAGTCGGGGTGGGCCGTTTTTCGCGCGAGAGTTTTGTGAGGGAGATCGTGTGCGGGGGATC
>JBGSIK010000379.1:0-3975 GCA_041742575.1 Candidatus Krumholzibacteriia bacterium | reverse complement strand
GGCCTGCAGTGCGTGAGCTTCTCGCGACTGCCGGGCCAGCTCGGCGTCCGCGGAAAGGTCGGTCCGTTCATCGATGCGCTCGAGCAACTGGTCGGTGCGCGCGATCTCGCGTTGCGCCGTCTCCGGCCCCACGAGATCACGCCTGATCATGCGGATGGCCCGGTTGGACAGATCCAGGGAGGCCTTCGCCGACTGAATCGCCACCTCGAACATGTGTTCGTGCATGCCGGCCCTGGCCCTCCCCAACTGATTTAAGGAATCCGAGAGGAGCTTCTCCACCGCGAGATCACGGCTGCCGAGATCGGCGAAAAGCGTTCTGGCCTCTTCGTGCCGCTTGGCCGCAGTCTGAATCGCTCGCTCGGCCTCCTCCTCGAGCCGGTTTTCGAGCTTGGCGATGGAGATGGCCTGGAGGATGGCCTCCCGGGCTTGCCTCGCCGACCTCCCCGCCATGAGCGCGTTTTCAGCGGCCAGCTGGCGCTTGGACGCTTCATGCAACTGCCGGGCGGCGTCGAGGGATGCGCGGGCTTTGGCGCTGTTGGTGGCCAGGACGAGTGCTTCCGCTTCCTTGAGCAGTTCCTCGTTCTGATCGATGTACTCGCGCAGACTGCCGGCATCGTTCGGTTGCCCTCGGGTTTCCGAAACGACGATGATCGCGGCCAGAAGCGCAATCAGGATGATGTTGATGACACGTCGTTTCGTTCGCATTTTGCCTTCCTCTCTCTCCCGACAGCGGCGCGCCGCCGGATACTCTTCGCCCGTTACGAAAGGCAATTGGCGTACCACCGACGCCGAGCTTCGAAAATCTCACCCAACTTGTTTCCCCACAATCTGTTGCGACGCCGATTCGTTCGCGGCGCGGCCGTCGCGGGGCCGGTACCCTGTCCGGCCAGGTTCACCGAGTTCACTCGGTTGGCCCGCGCTGTTCAGCCGCCCCCCTCGGGGGCGATCGGCCGGCGGCCACGGATGACATTCCGTCATTCCAGACCATAGCGCTCGAGGCGCCCGTACAACGCCATTCGCGTAATCCCGAGCAGTCGCGCGGCTTCGCTCTTGTTGCCGCCGGCCTCCGCCAGCGCTTTCTGGATGGCGCGCTTCTCGATCTCCTCGAGGTTCAGCGTGAGCGGCTCTGGAGCGGGGGCTTGGCCTGCCAGATCCCCGAGCCGAATGTCATCGGACCCGATCGAACCCTCCGGCCGGAGAATCGTGCTGCGCTCGAGGACATTCCGCAGTTCCCGGACGTTGCCCGGCCAGTGGTAGCCGAGAAGCCTCTGCCGCGCGGCCTCGCTCAGATCCGACGGTTTTCGTCTCCAGGCGGAGAGGAAGTGCGCGGCAATCTCGGGGATGTCCTCCCTCCGCTCGCGCAGCGGCGGAAGCGCGATCGGAAAGACATTCAGGCGATAATACAGGTCTTCCCGGAACGTTTTCTCGCGAATCTCATTCTCCAGCGCGCGGTGCGTGGCCGAGATCAGGCGGATATCGACCGCGACTTCCTTTTCGCCGCCCAGCGGCTGGATCACGCCGTTTTCGAGCACGCGTAGCAGTTTCGCCTGGAGGAGCATGGGCAGGTCGCCGATTTCGTCCAGAAACAACGTGCCCCGATGAGCGAGCTGGAAACGCCCGATCTTGCGCCGGGTGGCGCCGGTGAAGGCCCCTCGTTCGTACCCGAACAGCTCGCTCTCGAGTAGCGTATCCGGGATCGCAGCGCAATTGAGCGCGATGAACGGGCCGCTCGCCCGATCGGAGGCACGATGGATCGCCCGTGCGACCAGTTCCTTCCCCGTGCCGCTCTCGCCGCGTATCAACACGGCGGCGCTGGACCTGGCCAACCCCAGTATGATCCGCTTGATCGCCATGATCGCTTCGCCGGAGCCGACGATTTCATCTCCCGTTTCTCCAGAGAGACACGCGCGCAGGTCCTGATTCTCGGTCTGGAGCCGCCGTTTCTCCTCCAAACGGGAGACCAGCAGCAGCAGTTCCTCCGTCTTGAACGGCTTGATGATGTAGTCGTACGCGCCTTCCCTCATTGTCTCGATCGCCGTCTCGATCGACGCGTACGCGGTCATCACGATCACGTCCGTGCCGGGAGAGACTTCGCGCGACTTCTTGAGCAAAGAGATGCCGTCCATTCCTCCCATCCGGAGGTCGGTGATGAGGATGTCCGGCTGTCGCTCGCGAACGATGCGGAGCGCTTCCTCGGGATCGGTCGTGTGCGACGCGCGATGGCCTTCGTCGCCCAGCTCCGCCGAGAGCAGCTTGCCGATCTTCGCCTCGTCGTCGACGATCAGTATGTTCGCCATCGCTTCTCCCTTCTGGTCAGGGCGTATGCGGCACCCTCGGGGAGGGGGAGTGCTCGAGGGCAAGTGGGAACGAGAGCGACACGGTGGTGCCTGCACCGACTGTGCTCTCGATCGACAGGCGCCCGCCATGCTCGTCCATCACCGTTTTTACGATGCTCAACCCGAGCCCGCTCCCCTCGGCGCGGGTGGTGAAGAACGGCTTGGTGACTTCCTTCAGTGTTTTTCCGTCGATACCGCACCCGTTGTCCTCGATCGTGATCACGCCGTATGGCTCTCGTTTCTCGAATACGATCCGGATCCGGCCTCCGGTTTCTGGAACGGCTTGGATCGCGTTCATGATGACGTTCATCACCGCCTGCTGCGCCCGCTTCTCGTCGACGAGGATTTCCGCGTCGTCGGGAAGTTCCTGCACGAGCTCGACGCCTTTCGCCCGGATCTCCGGTTCGACGACCAGCATGCACCGGCGAAAAATACGTTCTACCGATTGCGGTACCGGCGGCCTGGCGTGCGACCCGGCAAAATCCAGGTACCCGGTGAGAACGCGGTTCAGCTCGTCCACCTCCTCGGTGATGTAGGAGAAAACCTCTTCGTCCGAGTTGTATTTCTTCCGCAAGCGCTGCGCCGAAGTTTTGATGATGCTGAGCGGATTCCGGATGTCATGGGCGATGTTGGCCACCATGCGCCCCATGCTCGCGAGGTTCTCGCGCCGGATGATGGCTTCCTGGGCGCGGTCGAGGGCGACGGACTGCCGGTAAAACAGCCATCCCAGCACGCACACGCCAATCGTGCTCGCGGCCAGTATGAAGATGAGCACGCGGGACAGCTCTCTCAGGTCCGAGAAGAACGCGGCGCCGGCTTCCACGCCCACGATTCCGATCACCTCGTCCGTCGTCATCGCGAGCACCGGCGCGTAGGCGCTCTTCAAATAGACGTCGCCGGTCTTGTAGAGATTGGTGAAGGCCGGTATTCCGGATTGCGCCAGAGTGACCGCGCTGAAGTCCAGGTCGAGGAACGGATCCCGCTCGCCCTCATCGGAGAAGCCCTCCAGGTCGACGATGGTGCGTCCGTCCGGCGACAGAACCACCACGTTGGAAAGGTCGTTCTCACTCGATGCGGTGTACAGCAGGGTGAGCACATCCGTTCCGATCCGTCCGTAAGAAAGCGTGTCGCCTGCCGCGATCGTCACCGTACCAGCCAGTCCGCTGGCCACAGCGGTGAGGCGCGCGCCCAGCTCGTCGTCGAGGTGCTGTCGAGCGCGGCGGTAGAGCAAGATGGTGGTGGCGAACAGAAACAGGAGCACCACCGCTATGAATACGGAGATCAGCAGCAGCCTTTTTTTCGATGAGTTGGCTTGTTCGAGCATGGTTGTGAGGACCGTGAGCCGTCGCGGCCCTTTTTCGCGCTGATTCTATTCTGACTCCGCCGCGGACGGCAAGGCGAAAGCTGCCCAAGGAAACGGGGGCGATCCGGCAGCGTTCGCCGCGATCCCCACGAGCACAAAAAAAGGGAGCAGACGACACGCGTCTGCTCCCGCGGTTACCGGCTGCCCTCCGAGCGCATCACCGAATGATGACGAACTTGCCTATCACGCGCTCGAAATTCTCGTTGTTATCAGTCTCCACGGAGTACAGGTAGATACCACTGGTCACGTCCTGCAAGTTCCGGCTCACCAGGTCCC
>JBGSIK010000378.1:0-8517 GCA_041742575.1 Candidatus Krumholzibacteriia bacterium | reverse complement strand
CCCCCCGCTTCGACCCCGTCCTCGGCCGTGATACGCCCCCGGTCGCCCAAACCCAGCAGCAAGACGTGGTGCGGCGGGGCCTCGTCAGAACCGGTGGTGACGAGCAGCGTTTCCCACCGTTCTCCTTTGAACGTTCCCTTGCGGAGGAATCGGGCGTAGGTCGATTTTCCCAAGCCCTTCAACCGAACGACTGAACCGTCCGGCAGCGGCGCGTTCTTGTACACGGGAACGACCAGTACATCTTCCCCGATTCGTCGCACATCGGATCTGACGACCACGTTCCTCAGCATCTGTTCTCCCGGTCGAGTCGTCCCGGAGTCGTCGGTAGCGATCCGGCCGCGGTGTGGGGGACCGATCGCCGCGGTCAGAACGCGTACGAGACTCCGAGCGCTAGCGTGAAACCGTTATACTTGACGACGAAGTTCACATCCTCGACCTGTCCGACTTCGTCGACGGTTTCGAGAGAGAATGTACTCTGAAGCATCTGGACTCGCCCTTCGATCGTGCCCGCCCACCTGTTGCCGAAGTAGTAGAGAGCTCCCAGGACAGCGTGCACTCCTGCTTCGGCGCTCCAGCTACTCTCGGAGATCTCGTTGAAGATCTCACCTCTGGTGTAAAACCCGTCCGGGTCCGTCTCGGCGACAATCTGGGTCTCCTCGAATCGCTGGTACGGGATCCCGAGACTCAGCCCTGCGCCCAGGTACGGCTGGAACTCCTTGACCGACGCGTCGGTCAGGTAGTAGATTGCCGATCCCTCTATGGTGAACAGATCCACCTTGAACTCGCGGTCGTATTCGACGGCCGGCGCTGCGACCGTATCGGGCAGGTCGACGTTGGGCACAAAAACTCCTTCGCCGGTACCCTTGAGACGCGCCCACGAGAAGTTTCCGCGAACGGCGAACTGCGGGTGCAGCTTGTAGGTGTACGCGATTTCGCCCAACGGAGCGGTCCCGAAATCGTCGCTGAACGCTTCGAATGGAGGCGCGGCCTGGCTGTCGAGGTAATCGAACATCTCCTCGTTAGTGGCCCCGCCCAAAAACCCGCCGCGAAGCGTGATCGAGCTGCGCGGAATCGGACCCTGGTACTTGCGGGGTTTCAATATCGGCCCGGCCGTCGCGACGGAGCAGGCGAAAACTACGAGTAACAAAGAGGCAAACATGACCCGTTGATTCATCGCAGGTCCCCCTTTATGCTATTCTTAATAAGCTACAATCCGATCCAGAGTCAAACGATTCTTTGCCCGTGCGAAGGGCGAAAAGGGCTGAACCTAGTGGCTCTTCGGCTGTTACCGGCCGGGCTTCCGACTTGACACCGCGACGGCGGGTTGTTACAGTACGAAGGAATCGAACAATCGAGGATCTGGCGATTGAAGAAGGTACTGTTCGTCTGTTCGGGCAACACCTGCCGCAGCCCGTTGGCCGAAGGCATTGCCAGAGAGGTTTTCCCCCGCAAAGCAGCACTGTCCGTCGATTTCTCGTCGGCCGGGTCTTCCACTATCGAAGGGCTCCCCGCGTCGGCTCTGGCCGTTGCAGTTGCGCTGCGCGACGCGGTCGATCTCTCCCAGCACAGGTCGCGCGTCCTCGGGAAGACCGAGGTCGCAGAGGCGGATCTCATTGTGGTGATGGCGCGGAAACACCGCGATACCGTGACGACGCTCGTGCCCGAGGCCTTTCCCTACACCTATCTGTTGACCGATTTCTGCGATGGGGACACGGGGACGGACGTGCCGGATCCGATCGGGGGGAGCGAAGCGGACTACCGGCGTGTGTACGACATGATCCGCAAGTGCATCGAGGCGATGGCGGAGAAGATCGACGGTTTCCGCGGGTGGAAAATCGGCGGTGGGGAGTAAAGGGCGTTCGCCGCGAACACGCGTAATCCAGGGGGGTGACTGCCGTGAAAGTGGTACTGGGTTCCGACCACAACGGAGTGAAGTTCAAAGAGCTGTTGGTGAAACACCTCGAGGAGAAGAAGTACGAGGTTGTAGACGTCGGGTCGCACGGTGAGGATAGCGTCGACTACCCGGATTTCGCGTTCGCGGCGGCGGAGATGGTGTCGGGAGGGCGGGCGGACCGCGGCATCCTGGTGTGCGGTAGTGGTACGGGGATGGCGATGGCGGCGAACAAAGTGAAGGGCGTCCGCGCCGCCGTTTGCCTGTCGAGGAATACAGCCGCCCTCGCGCGTCAGCACAACGACGCCAACGTTCTCGCCCTGGCCGGATGGCAGAGCAAAGCGGCCGATGTCCTCGACATTGTCGACACGTTCCTCGACACTGAATTCGAAGGTGGGCGCCACGCCCGGCGTGTGAACAAGATCACCGCCTATGAAGAACGGAGAGGCACTAAGTGATGATCGACTACAACTTGCTGGCGAGGACGGATCCGGAGGTTGCGGCGGCTATCCGCGGTGAGGCGGAGAGGGAGCACAACACGCTGGAGATGATCGCCTCGGAGAACTTCGTCAGTTACGCGGTCCTGGCTGCGATGGGAAGCGTGATGACGAACAAGTACGCGGAGGGATACCCGGGCAAACGCTACTACGGCGGGTGCGAGGAGGTGGACAAGGTCGAGGAGCTCGCCCGGGAGCGCGTGAAGGCGCTGTTCGGAGCGGACCACGCCAACGTGCAACCGCACTCGGGAACTCAGGCGAACATGGCTGCTTACTTCGCCCTGCTGGCGACCGGCGACAAGCTCATGGGCTTGAGTCTGTCGCACGGTGGGCATCTTTCCCACGGGCATCCGGTGAACTTCTCGGGCATGTATTTCCAGGTCGTGCACTACGAGGTGGACCCGCATACGCGGGCGCTCAATTACGACAAGCTCGAAGAGCACGTGCTCGCGGAGAGGCCCAAGCTTCTGGTTGCGGGGGCAAGCGCTTATGCGAGGACTTTGGATTTCCCGCGTCTGCGCCGGATCGCGGACAAAGCGGGTTGTTTGTTGATGGTGGACATGGCGCACATCGCCGGTCTGATCGCGGCCGGGCTCCATCCCAATCCGGTCCCGTACGCCGATGTCGTCACCAGCACCACGCACAAGACCCTTCGGGGGCCCCGGGGCGGGTTCATCCTGTGCAAGACGGAGCACGCGGAGAAGATCGACAAGATGACGTTCCCGGGCACACAGGGCGGGCCCTTCATGCACATCATCGCCGCCAAAGCCGTTTGTTTCAAGGAGGCGGCGAGCGACGAATTCAAGGCATACGCCGGGCAGATCCTCGCCAATGCCCGGGCCCTGTCGCAGCGCCTCATGGAAAAAGGCTTCGATGTGGTGTCCGGCGGAACGGATACGCACCTCTTTCTCCTCGATCTCACCGCCAAGGGACTTTCGGGGAAGAAGGCGGAAAAAGCGCTCGAGGACGCGGGGATCACGGTCAACAAGAACACGGTGCCGTTTGACCAGAAGAGCCCGTTCATCACGAGCGGCATCCGCGTCGGAACGCCGGCCTTGACCACCAGGGGTATGAAGGAACCGGAAATGCTGAAGATAGCCGACTTGATCGCGCGCGTGCTGGAGAACTACAAAGACGAAACGGTGATCCGCGATGTGCGGGAAGAGACGCGCAAGCTGTGCGAGGCGTTTCCGCTCTATCCAGAGCTTCGCCGGTAGGGCAGGGAAGGGACATAACTACCCATGAAATGTCCGAGCTGCGGATACGAGGAGGACAAGGTCGTCGATTCGCGGACGACCAAGGAGGGGGCGGCGATTCGCCGGCGGCGCGAGTGCATGAAGTGCGGCAAGCGGTTCACGACTTATGAATACATCGAGCAAGCCCCGTTGATGGTCGTCAAGAAAGACGGGCGTCGGGAGCAGTATGACCGCGACAAACTGCTGACGGGGCTCATAAAGGCATGCGAGAAGCGGCCGGTTCCCCGGGAGCAACTGGATAAGCTCGTGGACGAGATCGAGGGCGCCACTTTCGGCAAGTTCAAGAACGAAGTGAAGACCAGCGAGCTCGGCAACGAGGTCATGGAGAGACTGCAGCAGTTGGACGAAATCGCATACGTTCGTTTTGCCTCGGTATACAGGCAGTTCAAAGACATCAATCAGTTTATGAAGGAATTGAAGTCTTTGCTTGGAAAATCGGGCCCTTCGGAGGGGAAGAGCTAGAATCGGCGCCGACTGGCGCAAGGAGGCTGGATCATGAGGAACATGCGTCTGTCCCGGTGGTACGCCGCGGCTGTCGTAGTTGCGGGCACGATGTTCGTGCCCTTGGTATCGTCAGCGGATGACACGGTGTTGTTCAAGTTCGATTTCAAGGAGGGGCACAAGCGGGACTACCGGGTGAAGTTTACTCAGGAGATGTCTTTCCGCGATTTCGCTTATTCCGCGTTCGTTGACATGGAGATCACGGAGAGGTGCATGGGTAGGCGTGAAGACGGGCGGTTCGACATGCAGATCGACTTCAACAAGGTCGAAAGCTCTCTCATGATGTTCGATAAGATGCAGGAATCCAAGACGGGCGAGGTGCTGCAAGGGCATGCGGTCTCTTTCATACTGGACCAGAACGGTAAGACCGAAAAGATCAATTCGGTGGGATTCATCGAGGGTTGGGACCAGGTAAAGGGAGATATGGAATCCGTGATCGAGGGCCTCTACGCATACCTGCCCGGGAAAGAGGTGGCGAAGGGGAAGGGTTGGCAACACGAAGAAGAGAAAAAGCACTCAGAGATGAACATAAAAACGCACGCCGACTATGTCTTCAAGGACCTGAAGAAGGACGGCGGCCGGTCGTGCGCGATGGTGGAATCGATCTCGAAATCCGAGGTGACCGGTGCCACTACCACCCCCATGGGTGAGTTTACGGTTGACGGAAAGGGAGAGGGGAAGTTCGAAATGAGCTTCGACCCCGTCGAGTCGATCATCGTGAAGATGAAAGGCAAAACTCAGGTCATAATGGACATGACGCCGGTGTCTGCCGGAGGGGACAAAATGGAAACCACCATCGGAGTGGAAATCGAGCGGACGCTTCTGTAATGCAGAGTCCGGAGCCGGCTGTGCCCCCGATCAGGGAATCCGCAAAGAAGAAAGAGATCCTCCGAGAGATGTCTTTCCTGGAACACCTCGAAGACCTTCGGGGTGTTCTTGTTCAGTCGGCCGTGGTGTATCTGGTCGCCGTGATCGGATGCTGGTTTCTGAGCGAAAGGATCCTGGACCTGCTCTTACGAGATCTCCCGGTGGAGAAGCTCGTGTTCTTCGCTCCCGGCGAGGCGTTCATGGCCAGGATGAAGATCAGCCTCGTGGGCGCAACGCTGGTGTCGTATCCTTTCATTCTTTTTCGAGTGTGGTCGTTCGTCTCCCCGGCGCTGTTCGACCGGGAGAGAAGGAAAGTGTACCCTTTCCTGCTGTCGGCATCGGTGCTCTTCTACACCGGGGTCGTTTTCGCGTACCTGGTGATCATCCCGATAACGCTGCGGTTCTTGCTGGGATTCGGTACGGATATGCTGACCCCGATGTTGTCGGTCGGCAATTACTTCAACTTCGTGGCAAGGATCAGTTTCACGTTCGGGCTGGTGTTCCAGTTGCCCATCGTGGTGTTCGTGCTCAGTCTGATGGGAATCGTCACCCCGGCGTTCCTGTTGAGGCAGTGGCGGTACGCGGTGGTGATCATCTTCGTGGTCGCGGCCGTGCTGACGCCGCCGGACGCCACTTCGCAGGTATTGATGGCGGTACCGGTTCTGGTGCTGTACATTGGCAGCGCTTTGCTGGCGCACATAGCGCTCCGTCGACGGGACGAGCGTGAGCGCCGGGACGAGCGCGCTCGTCAAGACGAGCGCGAATGACGGAGGAGGTTCATTGGCCAGGACAGTCAAGAAGTCCACGAAAATCACGGCGAAGAAAGTCGTTGGATTCGCGCTCGAGAAGAAAGCGGAGAACATCGATCTCATGGATCTCCGGGGCTTAAGTCCCGTGACTGATTTCTTCATTGTATGCACGGGCAGTACCGACGTGCACGTGAGAGCCATCGCCGACTCGGTGGTCGACAACTGTGAGAAAGAAGGGATCGCGGTTTATCATGTGGAGGGTTACCAGTCGCTGCGGTGGGTGCTCATCGACTTGATCGACATCGTGGTGCACGTGTTCCAGCCGGAGGTCCGGGCGTATTATCAACTCGAGAGGCTCTGGGGCGACGCGCCCACGGACAGGTTCGGCTACGAAGACGAGGAAGGGGCGTTGTGAAGGTCCGCGAGTCGATAAGGCAATGCCTCAGAGATGCGCTTGCCGATCTGGGTTGGCAATCCGAACAAGTGCCGCTGGTGCTGGAGCGCCCGCGCGAGGCGGCGCACGGGGACATGAGCACGCCGGTGCCGATGATGGTGGCGAAGCGGCTGCACGCGGACCCCATCGAGACGGCGGAGCGCATCGCCGCCAGGTTGTCGTTTCCGGCCGGGATGGTGGAATCGGTAGAGGTGGCGAAACCCGGTTTCGTCAACTTCCGATTTTCGTGGTCTCCCCTGCGAGCGAACCTGCTGGAAATCGTGTCGGAAGGGGACCGGTACGGCTCCGGCGATGCGGGACGGAACCGGCGCGTCCTGGTCGAATACGTTTCCGCGAATCCCACGGGGCCGCTGGTGATCGTTTCCGCGCGGGCGGGGGCCGTGGGTTCCGCCATCGTCAACCTGCTCCGATTCACCGGCCACGACGTGGAGGCGGAGTATTACGTGAACGACTACGGCGGCCAGGTGGCGGCGTTGGGCGAGAGTTTTCGATACCGCCTGCGGGAGCGACTCGGGATGCTCGAGCCGGGCGAACAGATCGGGGCGTACCCCGGCGAGTATCTCCGTGACATCGCAGCCGAAGTGCCCGAGGAACTCGCTCGCAGGTTGATCGAGCGGGCCGGGCCGGAGCCGTCACGATTTACGGTGGAGAAGCTCCTTGCGGGCATCGAAGCCGACCTTGAGGCCTTCGGCGTGAAGTTCGACCGCCAGTTCCGGGAATCGAGCTTGCATCCCTCGCGGGTAGCGGACACGCTGCGCACCTTCGTCGCCAAGGGGATCACGTACGAGCGAGACGGCGCTGTCCATTTCCGTTCGTCGGAGTTGGGCGACGACAAGGATCGCGTGTTGGAGAAAAGCGGTGGGGACCCTACTTATTTTCTCTCGGATATAGCATACCACCAAGACAAGCTCGAGCGCGGGTTCCACCGCGCGATTGATCTCTTGGGGCCCGACCACCACGGTCACGTTGCCAGGATGAAGGCTGCCATGTCGGTGTTGGGGGCCGCCGGTGACTGGTTGGAGATTATCATCATCGGCTGGGTGCGGCTCATGGAGGGAGGCCGGCAGGCCGGCATGAGCAAGCGCAAAGGGGAATTCGTGACGCTTCGCGAGCTGACCGACGACGTGGGTGCCGATGTGGCCAAGTACTTCTTTCTCATGAGACGAGCGAATACGCCGCTCGATTTTGACCTGACCCTGGCGCGCACGCAGTCGGATGAGAATCCTGTGTTTTACGTGCAGTACGCCCACGCCCGGATATCGAGCGTGGTCCGTTTCGCGAGGGAGAAGGGGTACGAGTACGACCCGGTGCGTGTGAACCTGGATTTGCTCACGGATGGCCACGAGCGAGAGCTCATGGTGCATCTTTTCTATTTCGCAAATGTGGTGGCGAACAGCGCCGAGAGCCGGGAACCGCACCGGCTCACCGCGTATGCGCAGGAACTCGCCACTGCCTTTCATCAGTTCTACCACGAATGCCGGATCGTGTCGGACGATTCCGCGCTCACATCTGCCCGGCTGCTTCTCTGCGACGCAACGCGCCAGGTCTTGAAGAACACGCTCACCTTGCTGGGCGTGAGTGCGCCGACCAGCATGTGAGCGGGCGCGGGCCGGTGACAAAGCCCTTCGGGAGAGAGAACCAATGAAGATCCCAAACGCCAACAGAGATCTGCTCGTCGTCGGTTCCGTCGCGTACGATTCCGTGGAGACCCCTCAGGGCAGCGTGGAAAAGGCCCTCGGGGGATCGGCCAGCTTCGCGTCGATCGCAGCCAGTTATTACTGCCATCCATTGGTGGTCGGAATCGTGGGGTCCGATTTCGAGGACAAGCACATTAGGATTCTGGAAGCGCACGGCGTGGATACCCGAGGCGTGGAACGGAAAGAGGGCAAGACCTTCCACTGGCGCGGGCGCTACCATGGTAACTTCAAGGAACGAGACACGCTGGAAACGGCGCTCAATGTGTTCGAATCCTTTGATCCACGGATTCCCCCGGACTACCGGAGCGCGCGCTACGTGTTTCTGGGAAACATCGCCCCTTCCCTCCAGATGAAGGTATTGGATCAAGCCGGCGACGCCGAAGTGGTAGCGATGGACACCATGAACTTCTGGATCGAGACCGCTCGCGACGAACTCATGGCGGTATTGCGGAGGGTCGATCTCCTGTTCATCAACGACGAGGAGGCGTTCCAGCTCACGGATGAACGGAGCTTGGTGGGCGCGGCCGAACGCATCCTCGACATGGGGCCCCGGTACGTCGTGGTCAAACGGGGCGAGTACGGCGCCGTGCTGTTCGGTAGCGGCC
>JBGSIK010000377.1:0-11712 GCA_041742575.1 Candidatus Krumholzibacteriia bacterium | reverse complement strand
GGCCGCGGGCTGCATGAGACCCTGGAGAAAAACCGGCGACTGCTCGCGGACACGCGGGCTCGCGCGCCAGGCTCTAGCCTGCCCGGCATTCACCAGCAGGCGGGCGAAGGTCTCCTCCCATTCCTGGCTGTCCGAAGGCCTCGCCGACCCGTCGAGCCGGCTCCCGCCATCGAAGGACACCGTGACCTCGATCGAGGTTGCCAGGGAGGCTTCCCCTGTAGCCGCGTCATAGGCGAGGGGCTCGACGTAAATGGGAAGGAATCTCTGTCGCCGGATCCAGGCGGGCGAGCCCGCGGTGACAGCGGGGCCGCCCCGGTAGGCGTCGTAGATCGAGGGGTCCATCCGCCAGCGCTCCGTTGTCACCAGGCCCAGCTCATCGGCCCGCTCCGTCTCCGCAAACGGCATCGGTTCCAGCCGGTGACTTCCCAGCGGAACGCTCTCGAGCACTCGCCATGAGAGCGACCAGTCGCCGGCCGGCGGGAGACCGACGAGGAATTTGCGCACGGGCCGCGCCGGTTCGCCTGGTTGCCCGCGCCTGGAAAAGCCGTCGATCCGACAACCCTCCGTGCCCGGGAGGGCGGCGGAGGGCGCGATCTCGTGTGGACCCACATCGACGCGGAAGACGACGTTCGAAAGCGAGGACGCGGTGACACGCGCCGGGGCTCGACGTTCCGAAAAGGCCCCCTGCGGAAAAGCGGCCAACAGAGCGAGGGCGAGCGATCCAGCCCAATGACCCCGCGCCGACACACCAGAGAGAAACCCCCATAAACACGAGCAGGTGGCCTGTCGCGCTACGGAACGTTGCCCTCGCGGGCTTCTATGTCGGCGTGCACGTTTCAAGTTCGCGTTACCAGGGGGCACACGGAACAGGGGTAGTTTCCGAGGGGTGGCTAACTGCTGTAATTGTAGCCTGCTGCGCTCGGCCTGTCAAGCTCGAACGCCCGACGAAGCGGATCCGGCCCCCCCAGTGTCTACCGGGGGGGCCGGATTATCATCGACTCGTTTTTGCTGCTTCTCGCCGGGGCCTTAGTTGTACAGAGCCTTGACCTTGCCCCAGGTCGTGGCCGACGCCGGGACGGAGCACTGGCAGGTCCCGTCCGGGTTGACGCGGCCCTGACCGGCCTGGTCGAGCACGAATTTGTGGTCGGCGCAGTCCACCATTTCGATCTTGCCAGTGGGCGCATCGTCGGCAGGCTCAATCGTGAAAAGCGCACATGCCGGGACGAGGCCTTCGCCTATATAAGTCACCGTAGCGATCAGAAACGTGCCCGAAAGACAACCCAGATAGGCCACCGCATAACTCTCTTCTACGTTGCTCCCGATGGCGAGATAAGGCGTCGTTGTGGAGAGGAGTTCCAGCGCTAACCCCTCAGCACCCCCGCTTCTCGTGAGCTTCCACATGCTTCCAGCCGTCGCGGTCGAGTGGGTATGGGCGATATACACCCTCATGGTCCCACCATCCTCAGTGAAGTTGCAGGTGGTCAACGCAGCATCCGAAAACACGTCGATCGACCCAATGTCCTGCCCGAGCGCAAAACTGGACACGCCGAGCAGCGCCAACGCCATTAACACAACTCTTTTCATCCTGGACTCCTTTGTGTGGACAGGGGTATTCCGCTCGGGCTCACCAACCGCCTGTTGGGCTGGCCATTTCCCTCCGAAAAAACCGCTTTCGCCGCCTTCGCAACACCCGCCGGCAAACCGGGGCTCTTGCCCTTGAAACTCGTATAATTCGCAGCCCTCTTCGTTTGCAGGCTACGTTTCAATTTATCTTGTTTCCCCCATGAGTTGTCAAGCTTTTTTGGGTGTGCTTCCGGGCCTACCCCCGGTGGGGCGCTTTGACTTCCTCCCGGCCAGGGCGGGGCCAATCGCCCGATCAGTTGTAGAGAGCCTTGACCTTGCCCCAGGTGCTCTCTTTGGTCGAAGTTGTGGGGCAGACCCAATAGCAATGGCATTCCACACACACCAGAACCGCGTTGACCCCCAGCATGGTACCATTGCTGACCAGCTTGTTGTCCGCGCAGCCCACGACTTCGATCGTGCCGGTCGGCGCGTCGGGAGCCGGAACCACTGTGAACATCGCGCACGGGTATGGCGCCGGCCTCTCGGCGCAGGTCAAGTTGATCCGCGCGAGGTAAATGGCCCCGGTCGTGATGCACGATCCGTACGCGAACGCGACGCCTGCGTTGTCGTTGTCGTACGGCGGCTCGAAGAATGGATCCCCCATGACCAGCGTGAACTGGTATGTGATCCCGGTCAGGGCGCATCCTCCTTCTCCGCCCAATATACCCTGGGTCTTGATCGCGAACATCGACGCTGTCGTACCGGCGGCCATTAAGTGATATATGTAGATCCGCTTCATGCCTCCGGTCTGATCGATGGTCAAGTGGTCGCTGGTATGCGCGATGTCCGAGAACAGCCCAATGTAACCAGTCTGGCCGAATGCGACGCTTGCGCCGAGCACGATCTCCAGAGCCAATAACAAGGACCTTTTCACCGCAGACTCCCCCCTTCGGACGGTGACTTCGCGATCATGCGCATCCGCGACGACGACCACCTCCCACAGTCCAGAAAAAAGGCGCCCGGACCACTGCGAGGTGGTCCGGGCGCCTGGAGAGAACTCAGCCGCGCTAGCGCGCGAGATCAATCGCCCTCTTAGAGGTTGTAAAGCGACTTGATCTTGCCCCAGCTGCTGTCCTTAGTCGGGTTTGGCCCGCACTCCATACAGCTCGATGTCGGGTTGATGTTCAACCGCCCGCCGCCGCCGACCAACTTGTCGTCGGCGCAGCCCACGACTTCGATCGTGCCCGACGGGGCGTCCGGAGCCGGAACCACTTCGAGCTTCGAGCAAGCAGGCGGCGGCACCATCTCGTCGAAGCACGCAAACGTGATTCGAAACAGGTAGATGGCCCCGGTCGTGATGCACGATCCGTACGCAATCGCCACGCCAGCGTTGTCGGTGTCGTACGGCGCTTCGAAGAACGGATCGCCGATGACCAGCGTGAACTGGTAGGAGATGCCGGACAAATCGCACTCATCTTCCCCGCCTACGAGACCCGTGGTCTCGATTCCGAACATCGACGCCGTGGTACCAGCCGACAGCATGTGGTACACATAGACGCGCTTAGTGCCTCCAGTGTCCGTTATGGTCATGTTGCAGTTGGTATGCGCAGCATCCGAGAACAGGCCGATGTAGCCAGCCTGGCCGAATGCGAGGCTAGCGCTGAACACGATGCCCAATGCGAGCAATAGAACCTTTTTCATTTACAGAACTCCTTTGGGACGAAACTCCGTCACCGAAACACGCGATTTACGAGTGACCGGACGGGCCGGGCCGGCCCGTCACAGCCTCTTGTTACACGATGCTACTCGTACAACGCCTTGACCTTGCCCCAGGTCGTGGCCTCGTTCGGGATGGTCGCGCAGATGAGCGACGTCATACCGACACCCTGAACCTCAAGCAGATCGGGATAGCGAAGACCCCGAATCTTCCCAGAGGCCGGGAAAGGAACGACCTTAACCGGCGCGTTCTGGTTCGGTTCGGAGCAATTGTCACACATCCATGTGAACTCAACTTTCTGGACCACCAGTGGACCGAAAGCCTGTCCGGGAATCGTGAACACAATCGCAATACCCAGAGGCGAAGATCCGAGGGCCAGCGTGTTATCCACCAGAACGTCGCTGCCAAACTCAA
Source organism: Candidatus Krumholzibacteriia bacterium (assembly GCA_041742575.1). Classification (GTDB taxonomy): domain Bacteria; phylum Krumholzibacteriota; class Krumholzibacteriia; order WVZY01; family JAKEHA01; genus JBGSIK01. Next base: position 8,018 of record JBGSIK010000377.1, on the reverse strand, counting down.
TCTGCGCGGGGTACTCGATCGCATACTCGATCGCGTTCAGCCACATGTTGAAGTTGTTCGCCACAACCAGGAACTCATCATCAACAGTTCCTATTTCACCTGTCGGACAATCCGCGCTGGTCTCCGACGCGTATTCGTCGAAATAGATCGTGACGTTCGGCGTCTGCGCATTCACGCTGTAGACACCGAGGCCAACGATCGCGACCGCGAAGATCGCTGCCAAAACTTTCTTCATAGCCACAACTCCTTACCTCGTGCTTAACCTCTGCCGCAAAGAATTTAGGAGTTACTCAGGCCGCTGAAAGACCGTCCGTGCCCTCCTAGCAGCTGTGCAGCCAGTGCTGCCCGAACCGTGCGAAATCGATCAGGTCGACTGCGCCGTCGCAGTTGAAGTCCTTGCACTGCTGATAGGGCTTCGCCGGCGTCGGGAACGCTGTTCCAAACGCGCTGAAGTCGATGATATCGACGTTCAGATCACGAACAGGCGGAGCACAGTCCGGGCTGACCGTCCGAATGGGCAGGCAGAGATTCTGCGCGCAGTTTGCCGGGTTCGCAATGATCGTACCCTGGCAAACCACCGAAATGCCCGACGCAGTCGGAATCGCACAACCCGATCCATCCAGAGTGCCACTGAGCGTGGTCTGGCCGGCGGCGTTGGTCGCGGAATCCGCGCCCATCGCACCGGAACCGCCACAGAGGACGATCTCGTCGTTGCAGCCGATTACCCAGAAATCGGAGAACAGAATCCCGCCGATCGGGGCACCGGTGTTGTCCTTAATCGTCACGCTTATCGTCGCGCCGATAGTGGACAACAACACGCCGTCACCCTGCGGACAGATCATCCAGCAGCCACCCGCACTGGTCGCCGTGGAGCTGCACGGATCCACAATACCGCTCGACACGCTGCTGACGCCTGTTATCTGCCAACAAAGCAGCGCCGCAGCAATCAACGAAAGAGCGATGAACTTACCTTTGAACATTCCTACACCTCCAAAAAAAGTTTTGGACGATATGGCCTGTGAGGAAGGTAACAATACCTCTCCATCGGATGCAAAACACGGATGCGAGGTACATACCTCCTTCCACCCGTTGGTAGTACGACACCTTACTCGACCGCTGAAAATTGTATCACAGAAGCGCCGGAAATGTCAATCGACAATATTGCTTCCGTGGACGGCCAGGAGGAAATAAATCGCTGTGGGGGGACCGCATCTCCGCCCCCCGGGAACGCCATTACCCCACCCGGCCCGTAGTTGCTTATTCCAGAATACTTGCGGTATAGAACTGCCCCCCCCCGTGCCCACGGCTCCGACCTCGCCAGGACGCGTCGCGGCGGGCGTCCCGCCCCGGAATCGGGGTCTGGTGGGCGAAACAGGATTCGAACCTGTGGCCTCCTGCTTGTAAGGCAGGCGCTCTAACCAGCTGAGCTATCCGCCCATCCAAACAAAAATCCGCCCGCCCGCGCCCCATACATGCGAGCACGCGGACCGCCGCGGCAAATTCAAAGGAAGGACAGCGGGATCAGAATGCAGTAGCCCAACACCAAGAGAATCGGCGAAACGGTGATGTCCGCGGCCGCCAGCAGGACGTACCCCGCTACGATCGCGACCATTCCCGCTGTGAATAGCTTCCATTTGAACTTGTGTGATGTCGTTCTCGTCATAACTCTCTACCCCCGCAGATCAGACGCTTCGCAGTCACGCGCGGCTCGGCCTTTTCCACTCCTCGTTCAGCCGCCCGCTCCGGAACCCGTCCGGTTCGAGTTCCAGCCGTTCGAATCCGGCCGCCTTGACTTCCGCCTCTATTCGCCCCCAGACGCCCGCCGAGCGAAGCCGCGGATGTTCCTGCAGGGGCACCTCGATCCGGGCGGTGTGCCCGTGGTGACGGACCCTGCACTCACGAAACCCCTCCCGCTTGAGTGCCGCCTCCGCCTTTTCCACCTGACGGAGCTTCTCGCGCGTCACTTCGGTGAAGTACGGTATCCGCGAAGCCAGGCAAGGAGCCGCGGGTTTGTCCCACAGTTCCAGACCGAGAGCGCGCGCGGTGTCGCGAATGAGGCGTTTGGTGTAGCCGGCCTCCACCAGGGGAGCGAGCACTTGCCTCTCGGCAGCGGCCTGCGCCCCCGGCCGGTGATCGCCGCTGTCGTCGAGATTGGCGCCGTGAGCGACAAACGGAAAACGGCTTAAGACCGGCGCCTCCCGCATCAACGCGAACAGCTCCGACTTGCAGTAGTAACAGCGGTCCGGGTGGTTTTGCCGGTAACGCTCGTTTTCCAGCTCCTTCGTGAACACGCGCTCGAACGGTATGCCGTGCCGCTCCAGGAACGCCACCGCCTCGCGCTCTTCCGACTCCCCCAGCGCGGGAGACACCGCCAGCACGCAGAGCATGTCGTCGTGCAGCGTGCGGCGAGCGGCGTAAGCCAGAAGACCGGAGTCGACGCCCCCCGAGTAGGCGACCGCCATGGGGGCGTGGGCCCTCAGGACCGCCTGCAGCTTGCGGTAAGCGGCATCCAGCTCGGGCGGCAGCTCCGGTTGCTGCGCTTTTGCGTTTCCAACGATGACCACGTTATGTTTACTCACTTATTAACAGTATCGGCGCCCTGCGACCGTCGCGATCGGCGCAGATTCGCGGCGGCGGCGCTGTGCTCGCGGAGCGTCTGTGAGAATATATGACTTCCGTCGCCGCGCGCAACGAAGTAAAGCGCCTGAGACACGGTGTCCGGGTACAGGGCGGCGCGTATCGATGCCTCGCCGGGGCTGCAAATCGGCCCCAGCGGAAGCCCTGCGTGCCGGTACGTGTTGTAGGGCGAGTCGACATTCAGGTCCGTGTACATGAGCCGGCCGTGATATCCCCCCATGGCGTAAGCGACGGTCGGATCCGCCTCGAGCCTCATACCCCGTTTCAGCCGGTTGTGATAGACCGCGGACACGAGCGGCCGTTCCTCGGGCACCCGCGTCTCGGCCTCGATGATGGAGGCGAGGGTGAGCACCTGGTGAGGGGTTAAGTCGATGTCCGCCGCACGCTTCAGCAGCGAGCGGTCGAACACCTCGTCCATTCGCGCGAGCATCATGTCCACGACCCTGCTCGGCGAGGCGCCCCAGGGGACCCGATATGTGTCCGGGAACAGGTACCCCTCCAGGGACGGCGCGGGGATGCGCCGGCGCCCGCGAATCGGTCTGTCCTGCGCCGCCGCCACCATTTCCACCGAATCGACGGCCGCCGCCCGAAACGCCCCCGCTATGTCCCAGATCGTGTATCCCTCCGGCACGGTGACGACCGCCACGAAAACGTCGCCGCGAACCAGTTTCCCCAGCACGTCGATGGGGCGCTCCTCGGGAGAGAACTCGTACGTGCCCCACTGGATGCGCCGGTCGTATTTCTTGAGCGAGGCGTACACGCGAAGCGCCCACGGTGACCCCACGACCCTCTCCCGGGCCAGACGGTCGACGACGGAAACGAACGGCTCCCCCGGCGAGACCTCGAAACGCACCAGCGCGGCGGGACGTCCGTCCGGGATGCGCGTGACGCCGGCGCGAATCACAACCGTCATGAGCGCCGCCCCGGCGGCCGTCAACACGACGATCACGATGAGTATCAGCGCCGTCGCGCGCATCGATAACACCATTCCCGTTCTCGCTCAACTCCCGGCGCCGTCGGAGCCGCGCCGCAACCAGTCGAGATATCCCTGCAGAATGAATACCGCGGCGGTCCGGTCCACGACCCCCTTGTCCGCCCGCGCACCTCGCAAAACCCGGCGCGCCTCTTCGGTCGTCAGGCGCTCATCCCAGAGCTGAACCGGCACCCCGATGCGGAGGCTGATCTTCTCGGCCAGGGCCTCCGCGTCCAGACTGGAGGCGCTGGGCCGACCGGACATCGAGACGGGATGTCCGACGACTATCTCGAATACATCATACCCTGCCACCAGCCGCGAGAGGTGCTCGAACAGATCGCCGGATTTGCGGTCGAAGGTGTCGAGGCCCTGGGCCGTGATGCCCAGTTCGTCGCTCACCGCCAGCCCCACGCGCCGCTTCCCGGGATCGATCGCCAGTATTCTCCCACCGGGAGTCATACGCGGGCGCGCCTCGCGATCGATGAACCGGGCCACTCGGCTGTCCCGCCTGATCCGATCACGCGTTTCACGCCGCCTCCCGTTTGAGCACGACCAGTGTGACGTCGTCCTGGTTTTCGGTCTTACCGAACGCTCGCACCTCATCGATCACTCGCTGGCAGATTTCACTCGCGTTCCGGTCCGCGTGCTCCTCGAGGACGGCCCGGAGCCGGTCGACACCGAAGAAGTCCCCCGCGTCCGATTCCGCCTCGGTGACACCGTCGGTGTAGATCACCAGCGCCCCGCCGGTCGGGACCTCGCTCGCGAAGGCCCGATAGCGGAAATCCTCGAGACAACCGAGAACGAGGCCGCTCTCCGGCAGCACTTTCGCACCCCCGCCCAGCACGAACGGAAAGTCGTGGCCCGCGTTCGCATAGCGCAGGCCCCCGTCCCGCATATCGACCACGCCGTAAAACATGGTGGCGAACTCCGAAGCCGATGTGTTCTCGAAGAGAAGCTTGTTGAGCCGCGCGAGCATGCGTTCGGGGTCGGTGTGAATGTCGGCGTTCGACCGCACGGCGCCCTGCAAAGTCGCGGTCAAAATCGACGCCGGGATGCCCTTGCCGGACACATCCGCCACCACCAGCACCAGCCAGCGATCGTCGATCAGCTCGTAGTCGTAATAGTCGCCCCCCACGTGCCGGCTGGGTACGGTGACGGCGCACAGATCGAATCCCTCCAGCTCCGGAGGAGTCCCGGGGAGCAGCTGCGTCTGGATCTTGCGCGCGATCTTCAACTCCTCCTCCAGGAGCTTTCGCTCGAGGCTCTCCTTGATCAGGCTGATGCTCTGCAGGGCGGCCGCAATCTGCTCGGCCAGGACCGAGAGGTGGGCGAGTTCCTCCGTGCCGTACGGCACCCCGTAGATCTTCTCTCCCAGCCCGACGTAACCGACGCACCGGCGGTCCTTGGAGATCGGCACCATGATCTCAAAGGCGGCGAGCTCCGGAGACTCCTCGAGGATCTCATCGAGGAGCGATCGGTGCCCGCGCCGCCTCGGTGTGATCCGGTTGCGCAGGAGCTTTCCCTTCCGCTCTTCCTCGGCGACTTGTTCGAAATTGGCCAGGTCCTTCCGCTGCACCGGTTCCCCGATCGCTTCCAGCACCGCGCGCAGTTTTACATAAGCACCATCCGGGCACACGCGCAGCGTCACCGTGGCCGTGTCGAGGATGTCGCGGAATCCGGTCCGGAGCACTTTCTCCAGCTCCTCGAGCGACGTCACCGCGGCCACCTCCCCCGCGAGCTTTTTGAACCTCCTGGTGGTGTCCTCGCGACCCTTGAGCAGGATCGAGCCCAGCACTTCTTCCGTGCGCACCAACGCGGGCTGGAACGCGATGATGGTCAGAATGAGGAACCCGGTCTCGAAGGCGTCTTTGCTGACCTCGCTGTACTGGCCGAAGAAATCGGAGATCGGACGGACGACCACGAGATACGTGACCGCGATCAGGATCGCCGCCGCGCTGTAGAGGATCGAGCGCCGCATTACGTTTCGGATCCCGAGGAACTGCTGCCTGATGACGGCGAAAGCGATGGTGCCGCCGCTCGCAACCAGCGACAGATTGACCAGAGCCAGATGGGCGTCCCTCGGCAGCGCGCCCGGATACGTCCACGAAAGGATCTTCGCCACCACGTACCCCGTGATTCCCACCGACAGTCCGGCCAGCACCGTGCGCAGCTGGCTCGCGAGCCGCGGATTCAGCAACCGCCCGAGATTCCGGGCCAGCAACACGATCGCGATGGAAGCGTAGAAGATGTTGACCACCGAGAACATGTTTCGATGGACTTTCTCCAGCATCCGGACGAACACATCGATCACGTTATCGATCCCGCCGACGGCCAGCTCGCGGGAGCCTACCGACACCTCGCCTGCCGCCGGGAACAACCTGTCGACGTGTGTCACGAGACTGAGCATGCGATCGCCGAACATCATCACGGCGAGGTGGAAAACGTACGGGAAGAACAGCAGGAACCCGATGAGGGGAACTCGGCGAAGAATTGGGCTTTCGCGGGGAAAGCTCAACGCGAACAGCATCAGCGACGGGAAGTAGAATTCCCACAGGTACTCGAAGTTCTCCACCATGTTCTCATAGACGACCGAGCCCTGTCTCAAGGTGCTCTCGAGGATGATGCCGGTGGCGCTCAACAGCGGGCCCACGCCGGCGAAGAACAACATCAGCGCCGCGGCGCGCGTGGGCGCGCTACTCTGCCCCACGCGCAGGATCGTGAGCCCCAGGAGGAAAATGAAGACCCCGCAGGCCAGGTAGAGAATCGAGAGTATGACCGTGTAGGAGATTGCCATTACAGCCGCGCCCCGGCGCGATCCAGAACCGTAACCAGCGGGAATGTAACATAATACGCAGAGGGGGCAGGAAAGTTCCGCTATCGGAGGAGGAGAGCCCGGCTGCGGGGCGCTATCCGGCTTCGCCCCCTTCGGCTTTCGTTGTCGAATCTTTGTCGACTTTGACCAGCTCGACGCAGAGACCTTTTTTCGCGACGTACTTGAAGTTCAGTTCGTCCGTAAAAGCCTGCATGATCATCAGGCCTCGCCCCCGCTCGCTGATCGGTTCGGGAGGCAACGACCGCCCGAGGAGTTTGTTGTAATCGAACCCGGCCCCCTGGTCGAAAACGCACGCGCTGAGGGAACCCCCGTTGAATCCCAGGACCACCCGAACTCGTTTGCGTTTGGAAAACTTGTTGCCGTGCTCGATCGCGTTACTGCACGCCTCGATCAGCGCGGCGCTGAGGTCGTTGATGGAGCTTTGCGAAAAGGCGAACTCGCGCGCGAGGTCCTGAATCGCCGCATCGACCGCACCCAGGTATTTGAAATCACTGGGAAACGTGAGCTCCATCTGTTGGCGTCGATCCTTCATCGTTGCTACCGACACGTCGTCCTGGGGCGACTCACTTTCCTCACTTTTCATCGAACGCGGTAAGGGCCGACTCTTCGGATTCGTACGACTTGAACAGCAGGTTGAGCTTGGTGACGTAGAGGATGCTCTCGATGCGATCCGAGGCATGCATGATCACGAGATCACCGCCACCGCGCCGAACACTCGTGTAACCGCTGATCAGGATTCCAAGGCCGGTGCTGTTGATCCACGATACCTTCTCGAGATTGACCACGATGTTCTTCTTGCCCCGGTCGATGAGCGATTTGAACACCTCTCGAAACGTCTCGGCGTCCGGTCCCCCGGTCAGCTTCCCGTTCAAGTCGAGGATTACCGCATTACCGACTTCCCTCTGCGTTATCTTCAATCCTGAACCTCCGTGATTCGGTCTTTCGAGTACAGAGTCTCGAGCGCGAACATCATGTCTGCGGGCAGAGCTGTACGGAATGTCATGCGACGACCCGACACCGGGTGCGTGAACGACAACAACGAGGCGTGAAGTGCATGCCGGTTCATGGTCTTCAACAACATCTCGAACGTGGCCTTCGTCCGTACGCCCGACGCCCGTGCCGTCTTGGGCCGGCCACCGTACACGGAATCTCCGAGCAACGGATGCCGAAGGTGCGACAAATGGACTCGAATTTGGTGGGTCCTGCCAGTATGAGTGGTCAGCCGAATATAGTCGAAATGACCGTAACTGTCTATGACAAACAGCTTCGTGACCGCCTGCTTTCCCCCGCGGCGGACCACGGCCATCTGCTGCCGGTGAACGGGGTGGCGTCCGATGGGGGCGTCGATCGTCATCTCGCGCCGGCCGAGATTTCCGAGCACGATCGCGTGGTACTCTTTATGTACCTCTTTCTCCTTGAGACGTGCCGTCATGCCGGCGTAGGCCTCGTCCGATTTGGCCACCACCATAAGACCGCTGGTGTCCTTGTCGAGCCGGTGGACGATCCCCGGGCGCTGCGTGCCGCCCAGGCGGGCGAGGCGCACACCCCGCCCGAGAAGCGCGTTCACGAGCGTGC
>JBGSIK010000376.1:0-4075 GCA_041742575.1 Candidatus Krumholzibacteriia bacterium | reverse complement strand
TGCGCCACGCAGGTTCAGGAAATCGAACACGTTGCGTCCGAGATTCCGGAACATCGCCTGCGCCATCGCATCACGCACCATGGCGGGCGCCTCCGGAAATGCGACACCGAGGTTCGCTACCGCGCGCCGACGGTCCTGCCGGAACAGCGCCCCGGCTACCCCGCCGAGAGAGGAGAAGACCCAGAGTCCCATCCGCCGCGGCAGTATTCTGGCCACCGCGGAAATAATGATGATCAGCCGGTATTCGCACTTTCTCTTGAGAAATTTTCGGCCCCACACGGGAAAACCGCCGGGAGAGTGCCCAGATTCCTGACTGTCGATGCGACGCGCGGGCTACAAAACTCATTCGCTGGTAATTAGTTAGCACATTTCACCGACCAAGTCAAGCAAATTTGGTGCCAGTCCTCAAGTGCGTGCCAGGCAGGCGGTAAAAGCGACCGTAGGGAGCGGAGCGAGCGTGGCGGCCCCGACCGTGACCGCAACCGTTCAGGTCTTGATGAAAGCGGAGGAGCGAACCGGCCGTTATTCGGCAGACAAACCGGCTTTGAGGATGTCGTGCATGTGGAGGAGCCCCGTGGGTTTCCCGGCTTCGTCCACCACGAAGTACATGAGCAGCGGCCCGGGTCGGTTGAGCTCCATCATCGCCAGCGCATCGGCCGCCAGCATGTCGGCCGGACAGGTCTTGGGTTTCGGCGTCATCAGGTCCTTGACCGGGATTCCAAGCGCGTCGGGCCGTTTGGCGAGTATGCGCTTGAGATCGCCGTCGGTAATGATGCCGATGAGGGCGCCGTTGCCGTCGGTGACGCCCGTGCAGCCGATGCTTTTTTCCATGATTTCGAACAACGCTTCACGCAGCGGCGTGTCCTGTCTCACCAGAGGAATGTCTTTGCCCTTGCGCATCAATTCCGCGACGGTGAGGGTGAGGCGCTTTCCCAGGATGCCGCTGGGATGGACGCGGGCGAAATCCTCAGCGGTGAATCCGCTGCGTTCCATGAGCGCGCTCGCGATCGCATCTCCCATCACGAGCGAGACGGTCGTGCTGGTCGTCGGCGCCAGCCCGAGCGATCCGGCCTCTTTCTCGACGCGAGTGTCGAGGACCACGTCGCTGTTCTTGGCCAGAAACGACTTGTCGTCACCGGTCATCGCGATGATCTTCACTCCCAAGCGGCGTAGCGAGGGAATGAACTGGCGCAGCTCGTCGCTCATCCCGCTCTTGGATACGATCAGAACAACGTCGTCGGGATTGACCAGTCCGAGGTCCCCGTGCGCCGCCTCGACGGGGTGGATGTAGAAACTCGGCGTTCCGGTGCTCGTGAGCGTCGCCGCGATCTTCTTGGCGATCAGGCCCGACTTGCCGACACCCGAGACGATGAGGCGGCCGCTCCGCCCCGAGATCACATCCAGGGCGCGTTCGAATGCCGCCCCCAAACGGTCGCGCGCGCCTCCGAGGCCCGCGATCTCCTCGTCGAACACCGTTCTCGCCAGCCGCAACTCGAGGCTCGCCGCGGACTGCGTCTTGCGGTTGGACCGCCGCGCGGACGTACCTGCACGAGTATCTGGATTCATCCCTGCCACCTCGTCGTTCGATCGGTCGAATTCTCTCACGATTGCGTTCCGTGAGGTTACCACATCCGCACGCTAGGGGGTTCCCAATTCGCGCGCGACCTCGAACACCCTGGCCGCTTGTGCGATCAACTCCGGGAAACGCTCCAGCGGAACCATGGAGGCGCCATCGCTCAACGCCGACGCCGGGTCCGGATGGGTTTCAACGAAGATGCCGTCGCAGCCGGCCGCCGCGGCCGCGCGCGCCATCATCACCGCCAGCTCCGGTTCACCCCCAGAAGCCGTTCCCAATCCCGCCGGTTTCTGCAGGCTGTGTGTGACGTCGAAGATCACCGGGCACCCGGTGGCGCGCATCTTGGCAATCCCGCGAAAGTCCACGACCAGGTCGTGGTATCCGAACGCCGTGCCGCGCTCGGTGAGCATCGGGGTGCCGCCGCCGGCGCGGCGGATCTTGCCGATCACGTTGCTCATGTCTTCGGGCGCCATGAACTGGCCCTTTTTCACGTTGATGGCGCGCGCCGTTGCCGCGACGGCCTCTATGAGGCTCGTCTGGCGGCAGAGGAACGCGGGGATCTGAACAACGTCCAGCACCTCGGCCGCCTCCGATGCTTCCCGCGCGCTGTGCACATCGGAAAGGACGGGGAGCCCGGTCGCTTCCCGCACTTTTTCCAGGATCCGCAGGCCCTCATGGAGACCCGGCCCCCGGTAGCTCTCGCCGGAACTCCGGTTGTCCTTGAGGTAACTCGCCTTGAAGAGCACTTGATACGATTCCGCCGCCCTCAGGTTGGCGATCTTTGCGGCGATGGCGAGCGCCGACTGCTCAGATTCGATGACGCACGGCCCGGCCACCAGCAGCGGTTTCGATCCCCCACCAAAAGAGAAGGGCCCGATCGATATCGGTTCGTTCACGGCGAAACCTCCGGTCTCTCAGGCGCTCACCTTCTCGGTACTGGACTGCCGCTGCGACAGTTCCTTCGCCGCTTTGACGAGATTGAAGAAAAGCGGATGGGGCCGATTGGGGCGGCTCTTCAACTCGGGGTGGAACTGCCCCGCGATGAAGAACGGGTGATTGCGAAGCTCGATGATCTCGACCAGATGGCCGTCCGGGGAGGTGCCCGAGAAAACCATCCCATGTCGTTCGAACGTTTCCCGGTAGGCGTTGTTGACTTCCCACCGGTGCCGGTGCCGTTCACTGATCTCGTGGGTCTGGTAACACCGTTCGGCCAGGGTCCCCGGTTTTATGCGGCACGGATACGCGCCCAGGCGCATAGTCCCGCCCTTCTTCGACACCGACCGTTGCTCTTCCATGAGGTCGATGACCGGGTTCTTGGTGTTGGGATTGAACTCCGACCCATCTGCGTCCGCGATCCCGCAGACATTACGGGCGAACTCGATCACGGCGCATTGGAGCCCCAGGCAAATGCCGAGGAACGGGATGTTGTTCTCGCGCGCGTACCTCGCCGCCTCCAACTTGCCGTGGATCCCTCGCTCGCCGAATCCGCCGGGCACCAGAATCCCGACCACGCCCTTCAACGCTTCCGCGGCGCCGTAGGCCTCGACATCTTCCGCGTCGACCCAGCGGATTTCGACGTGGACGTCGTTGTGGACCCCGGCGTGCGCGAATGCCTCGCGTATGGATTTGTAGGCATCGACGATCTGCGTGTACTTGCCGACCACGGCGACCTGGATCTCCTCGTCCGCTTCCCGCTGGCGCCGGAGCATCGCCTCCCACTCGCTGAGGTCCGGCTCGGGAGCGTCGATTCGCAGCAATCTCACGATGAGGTCGTCCAGCCCCTCTTTGTGGAAGTGGATCGGCACGTGATAGATGGACGCCACGTCCCTCGCCTCGATGACGGCTTCCTCGCGGACGTTGCAGAAAAGGGCGATCTTCTCCCTGATCTCGCGCGACAGCGGCACTTCGGTGCGGCACAGCAGGATGTCCGGTTGGATACCGATTTCCTGCAGACCTTTCACGCTGTGCTGCGTCGGTTTGGTCTTGAGTTCCCGGGCCGCTTTGATATAGGGCACCAGCGTGAGGTGGACGAAGATGCAGTTCTCCACGCCGTGCTCGAGCCGCATCTGACGGATCGCTTCGAGGAACGGCAAGCTCTCGATGTCTCCGGTAGTCCCCCCGATCTCGGTGATGACCACGTCCACGTCGCCGAGCTTGCCCGCCGCCCGCACGCGGTCCTTGATTTCGTTGGTGATGTGGGGCACGACCTGGACGGTCTTGCCCAGGTAGCCGCCTGCGCGCTCGCGCTCGATGACTGCTTGGTACACCTTCCCGGTGGTGACGCTGTGGTCCCCGGAGAGATCGCGGTCGATGAAACGCTCGTAATGGCCGAGGTCCAGATCTGTTTCGGCCCCGTCGTCGGTCACGAAGACCTCGCCGTGCTGGAACGGACTCATGGTCCCGGGGTCGACGTTGATGTACGGATCGAATTTTTGCAGCGAGACTTTGACGCCGCGTTGTTTGAGGAGCAAACCGATCGACGAGGCGGCGATTCCCTTG
>JBGSIK010000375.1:0-17568 GCA_041742575.1 Candidatus Krumholzibacteriia bacterium | reverse complement strand
CAGTAACAAGGCATAGAGGAGAGTATCCCTCCGGAAGAACGGGAAGGGCCGAGTGGGTCCTTCCCGTTTTGGCTTGACCCTGCGAACAGCGAGCGTTACCCTTTGGTTGAATTGCTCTTACAGTGGTCCGTGGGCGATTAGCTCAGGTGGCTAGAGCGCCAGCTCGACACGCAGGAGGTCAGTGGTTCAAGTCCACTATCGCCCACCATTTTTTTATCCCAGAGATTCGACTCGACGGACATGATTGAGCTGAGACTACCGGATGGCTCGAAGAAGACTTACGAGGGCAGCGCGGTGCCCGTTTCGGAAGTGGTGGCTTCCTTCGCGGGGGACTCGCACGACCGCGTCCTGGGCGTCCTTTTCAACGGCAAGACACTTGATGTCCACCGCAGCATCGACGGCAACGGAGACGTGCGGCCGCTCGCGGCCGCGGATGACGAGAGTCTCGAGATGCTGCGTCACACTGCGTCTCACGTGATGGCGCATGCCGTGCAGGACCTGTTTCCGGGCGTCAAGTTCGCCATCGGGCCCGCAATCGACAACGGTTTCTATTACGACTTCGGGATCGAGCGGCCGTTCACACCGGAAGACTTGGAGCGCATTGAAAAGCGGATGAAAGAGCTCCTGAAGGACGGGCTCCGGATACGCCGCGAGGACTGGGACAAACGCAAGGCCAGGGACTTCTTCGAGAGTCGGGGCCAGAATTACAAGGTGGAGCTGATCGACGACCTGCCGGGCGAAACCGTCTCGATCTATACGGTAGGGCAGTTCACCGACCTCTGCGCGGGCCCTCACCTGGATGTGAGCGAACACATCAAGAGCTTCCGCTTGCTGTCGGCGGCCGGGGCATACTGGCGCGGCGATTCCCGGCGGCCGATGCTGCAGCGGATCTACGCGACCGCTTTCTTCGACCCGGAGCAGCTCGAGAATTACCTCGCGCAGATCGCAGAGGCGGAAAAGCGGGACCACCGCAAGCTCGGGAAAGCCCTGGACCTCTTCGAGGTGAAGGAAGAAGCGGGCGGAGGATTGGTATTCTGGCTTCCCAAGGGGGCGATCGTCCGCGACATCATCGAGCGATACCTGAAGGACGAGTACCGCCGCCGCGGCTACCAGCTGGTCGTGACCCCGCATATCGCGCGTTCCGACCTGTGGAAAACCTCCGGTCACTTCGATTATTACCGTGACAACATGTACACGCTGATGGCCGAGGGGCAAGAGTACGTCGTCAAACCGATGAACTGTCCGGGTCACATCCTAATCTACAAACGCCGGTTGCATAGCTACCGGGAGCTTCCGGTGCGCCTGGCGGAGATGGGAACCGTGTACCGGCGAGAGCTATCCGGCACGCTTCACGGTCTCCTGCGGGTTCGCGGTTTCACCCAGGACGACGCCCACATCTTCTGCACACCGGATCAGTTGCCCGGCGAGGTCGATTCCACACTGGACTTCGCTCTCGCCGTCCTGGAGAAGTTCGGCTTCGACCGTTTCAACGTCGAGTTGAGTGTCCGCGATCCCGGCGAGCCTGGAAAATACGCCGGCACCGGCGACGATTGGGACATGGCGGAGGCCGCCCTGGAGGCATCGGTGCACCGGAAGGGGATCCCGTTCAAACGCAAACGCGGGGAGGCCGTGTTCTACGGGCCCAAGATCGACTTGAAGGTGATCGACGCCATCGGTCGCCCGTGGCAGCTGACCACGATACAGTTCGATTTCAATCTCCCGCGGCGATTCGACATCACCTACGTGACGCGCGATGGCGAGCGGAAGCTGGTTTACATGGTCCACAGGGCCTTGTTGGGATCGCTGGAGCGGTTCATGGGCATTCTCACCGAACACTACGCGGGGGCGTTCCCGCTGTGGCTGGCTCCTGTCCAGTGCGCGGTGTTGGCCGTGGTCGAGGATGCAGCCGGGTACGCGGCGACCGTTTCCTCGCGGCTGGAGGACGCCGGGATCCGGGTGGAAGTGGACCTGCGGCCCGAAAAGATCGGGCACAAGATCCGGGAAGCGGAGCTGCTCAAGATCCCGTACATGCTCGTAGTCGGCCCCCGAGAGGCGGAAGCGGGGGAGGTGGCGGTGCGCGCCCACGGCAGGCGCGATCTGGGAACCCGTTCGCTGGATCGATTTATTGCGGAAGTCGTTGACGAAGCGACCGTTCGGCATTAATATACTCCGGCATGCCGCGCGAGCGGGGAGAGTCCCCGCCGTGAGGGGTGCTGGAAAGAAGGGGTTACCCTCACCTGCCATCTCGTGAGATGATCGGTCAGGTTTCTGTGAATGCTGCTGCGCCCGGCCTCGGAAGAGAAGCCGGACGTGAGTTGACGCGTTAACGGATGCCTGGCATCCGTTTTTTCGTTCATAGCAACGGGAGGGAGTCATCGTATACAAGCACGACAGGCGACCCCGGACACGAGTGAATTACCTGATCCGTGTACCGGAGGTCAGGGTGATCGACGCCGAGGGTGAACAGCTCGGCGTCATGAGCACGGACCGGGCGATCGCTCTCGCGATGCAAGACGGGTTGGATCTGGTCGAGGTTTCGCCGACGGCGCGGCCGCCCGTTTGCCGGATCATGGATTTCGGCAAATACAAGTACGAGCAGAGCAAGAAGCAGAAAGAGTCGAAGAAGAAGCAGCACACGGTTGTCATAAAGGAAATCAAACTCCGTCCCAAGACGGAGGAGCACGATTACCAATTCAAGATGAGGCACGCGCACGATTTCCTGGAGAAGGGGAACAAAGTCAAGGTCACGCTCATGTTTCGAGGGCGCGAGCTGGACCACAGGGAACTCGGCGACAAGATGCTCGCGCGTTTACAGGTGGACCTGGCGGATGTCGGCACAGTCGAGCGGCCAGCGAGTATGGAAGGAAGACTGATGGTCATGTACATGGCGCCGCTTCCCGCGAAGACCAAACCCAAGGAAAAACGCGATCGCCCCGTCGCGGCGGCGACCGAAATAGAAGAGGAAGAGAAAGATGCCCAAACTTAAAACAAACAAATCGGCACGCAAGCGGTTCAAGAAGACGGGGACGGGAAAGTTCCTGCGCAATCAGGCCGGCAAACGGCACATCCTCACCAAGAAGACGACCAAGCGCAAACGGAAGATGCGCGGGAGCGGTGTGGTGGCGCAGTCCGATAGTGGCAGGGTTCGGCGCATGCTCCAGAGCTAGCAGCCGGCACCGGCGCATATCCGATTTTATAACTCAACGCAAATCGAATGAAGGAGGGCTGTCATGCCACGCACGAAAAACACAGTCGCCACCAGGGCGAAACGCAAGAGGATCCTCAAGGCAGCCAAGGGCTACCGCGGGGGACGCAGTTTCCTGTACCGCACCGCCCGCGAGACCGTCGAACGCGCGCTCGTTTTTGCTTATCGTGATCGGCGCTGCAAAAAGCGGGACTTCCGCAAGCTATGGATCGCGCGCATCAACGCCGCCGCCCGACTGAACGGCCTTTCGTACAGCAGGCTCATAAGCGGCCTCAAGAAGGCCGACGTAGACATCAACCGGAAGATGCTTGCCGAGATGGCCGTAAACGACACCGAGGGATTCAAAAAGCTGGCCGAGGTCGCCAAGACGGCCAACAGCGCCCAGTGATCGCCATGGATCCGGACGAGCTGGAAAGATCCCTTCGCGAAGATGTTGCTCGGTGCGAGAACCTCGAGGAACTCGAGGCAATCCGCGTCAAGCACGCCGGCCGCAAGGGTGCGATCACCGCACTGCTGAGGGGCATCAAAGAAGCCTCTCCCGAAGCAAGGCCGCGCATCGGCGCTGAAGCCAACCGGCTCAAACAGCTCTGCGAGACGCTCATCGAGGAGAAGCGGAAGGCGCTCGGAGGCGACATGCCGCCGGACCTTTACGTCCCCCCCGTGGACGGGACGCTACCGGCGACGAACGGCCTCGCGGGTCACCACCACGTCTTGAGCCGGGTCTTACGGCAGATGACGGACATCCTGCACGGAATGGGCTACAGCCCGGCCAGAGGCCCCGACGTCGAGCTGGAGTATTACAATTTCGAGGCGCTGAATTTCCCGGCCGAGCACCCGTCACGCGACCTCCAAGACACGTTCTACATGACGGACGATATCCTGCTACGGACCCACACTTCACCGGTGCAGGTCCGCTTCATGGAGAACACCCGACCGCCGCTCAAGATCTACTCCGCCGGCCGCGTGTACCGCAATGAGGCGATTGACCAGTCGCACTCCGCCGAATTCCACCAGATCGAGGGGTTGTACGTGGACACGGCGGTCTCGATGGGCGACCTTCGAAACGACATCGCCGTGTTCGTGCAGGAGCTTTTTGGCCCGCGCACGCAGATCCGGTTCAAACCCCACTTCTTCCCGTTCACCGAGCCCAGCGTGGATGTGGACATGTCGTGCTTCGGCTGCAAAGGCGCGGGCTGCGCGATATGCGGGCTCACGGGCTGGATCGAGGTTATGGGCGCCGGAATGGTCCACCCGAACGTGTTCCGCGCGGTCGGCTACGATCCCGACCGCTACTCGGGGTTTGCTTTCGGCCTCGGCGTGGACCGCCTGGCCATGATCAAACACGGCATCAACGACATCCGCTTGTTTCTCGACAACGATCTGCGGTTCCTCCACCAATTCTAGCGGAACCGATCGGAGAACCACATGTTGGTCAGCGTTTCGTGGCTCAAACGGTACGTCGATATAAACGTCCCCGCCAAGACCCTCGCCAGTGACTTGACCATGCTCGGTCTGAACGTGGAGAGATCGCAGACCACCGGCGTCGAGGAAAAAGCGATCGTAATCGGGCGGGTACTGGAGGTCGGGAGACATCCCGACGCGGACCGTCTGAGCGTCTGCCGGGTGGATGTCGGAACGGCGCAACCGCTCGACGTGGTCTGCGGCGCGCCCAATGTCGCGGCGGGACAGTTCGTACCCGTCGCGCTCGATGGAGCCCAGCTTCCGGATGGCACCAAGATTCGCAGGAGCAAGATCCGCGGGGTGGTTTCGAACGGGATGATCTGCTCGGAAATCGAGCTGGGTCTCGGCGACGACGCCAACGGCATCATGGTGCTGGACGGCACGCACGTTCCCGGCACCCCGGCATCGGAAGTCCTGGGGGCATCCGACACGATTTTCGAGATCGAGATCACACCGAACCGGCCGGACCACCTCAGCCACCTCGGTGTTGCACGGGAGATCGCCGCACGGTACGAGACTGCAGTTCGCTATCCGTTCCGATCGGTAGAACCTGGACCCGCGCGCGACGGGCTCACCATCGACATCGAGAGCCCGCCCGACTGCCCGCGATACGTGGGCCGCGTCGTCCGCAACCTCATCGTTGCTCCTTCTCCGGCCTGGCTTCGTAACGCGCTCGAGCGGGTCGGCGTGAACAGCATCAACAACGTCGTGGACATCTCCAACTACGTAATGCTGGAGATGGGCCAGCCCCTGCATGCCTTCGACATCTCCAAACTCGGCGGATTGAAAATCGGTGTGCGCCGGGGCAGAGCGAGCGAGCACATACGCGCACTCAACGATGTTGTCTATCAGTTGAACGAGAGCCAGTTGGTCATCACCGGGGAAGACCGGCCGGTTGCCGTCGCCGGTGTCATCGGCGGGCTGGAGACGGCGGTGACCGCGGGGACCACGGACATCCTCCTGGAAAGCGCCGCCTTCGATCCCAGGCTCGTGAGAAAGACGCGCAAAAGCATGAACATCTCCACGGAAGCGAGCTACCGCTTCGAACGCGGCACCGACCGGACCGCCTGCCGTACGGCATCCGACCGCGCGTGCGAGCTGGTGATGGAGCTTTGCGGGGGAACGCCCGGGGAACTCGTGGACGCCTACCCCAATCCACCCGAGCCCCGCACGGTCCGGATCCGCCGGAGGAATACACAACGAATCCTCGGAGTCGACCTCGAAGTGGGGGATATCGCCAGACTGCTCGAGCGCCTGCACTTCGAAAATGTGCGGGTGGAGGACGACGCGGTTTCAGTCGACGTGCCGTCTTTTCGCCTCGACATCACGGAGGAAATGGACCTCATCGAGGAGGTGGCGCGTCTCTACGGCTACGAGCGCATCGGAAAGGGCTGGGATTTTCACACCACGACCTTCGCGCGCCTGGATCCTTTCGACGAACTGGTTCGATCCGTGACCGACCATCTCGTTTCGCGGGGGTTCACCGAGGTTATCACCAGTTCCTTCGCGGACGGTTCCGAACCGCCCCTGCTGGGCTGGGCGGAGTCCGACCCCCGCAGGCGCCAGCTGGAGATCCGGAATCCGCTCACGTCGAACCAGCGCTACCTTCGCAGCAGCCTGCTTCCCGGTGTCGTCGAGCTCATCCGGCGGAACTTCGATTACGGGATGCGGTGCGTGAGCGTATTCCACATCGGGAAGGTCTTCGTGGTTTCGGGCGCGGAAACGGGGCTGCCGGAAGAGCGGTGGATGCTCTTGCTGGCGACGACGCGCCCGGACGCCAAGGACTTCTGGAATCAGTTTAAGCTGGCGACGGATTTATTTGATATCAAAGCAGAAATAGAGTCCCTGGGTATGTCTCAAAACATTGACATTCAGGGGAGACTGGGGTACCATTTTGACCGGGAAGCCGGAACATTCACGTACGCCGATCGCAGGGAAACGGTTATCGAGGGCGGCATCGTTCCGGCGGGACTGGCGCACGCTTTGGCATTGGAGCAGGCGGTGTGGTATGCGCAGATCGACCTGGGAAAACTGTTCCAACTGCGATCCGGCGCGCGCAAGTTCAAGCCGCTTCCGGAGTATCCGGTGTCGAAACGGGACCTCTCGCTGGTGACCTCGGCGGGCATAAGCTACGGTGACATAGAGAAGTCGCTGGTCAAGAGCGCGGGGAGGTTGTTAGAATCGGTTCAGGTTTTCGACGTCTATCGAGGCCCCAGCTTACCGGAGGGGGCCACCGCTTACGGTGTGCGTTTGATATTTCGTTCGCCGGAGCGTACTCTGACCGACACCGAGATTGACAACGTTCTGGAAAAAGTAATACAAAAGCTCCGGAGCGAATTGGGAGTGACACTGAGAAGTTGAAACTGGATTTGGAACGGCGGGAGATGGAATTACCAGAAACACAAGATGGTTTCGAACAGCTCGAGCAACGCATCTCCCGCGCGCTGGCTGTGATGTCCGAGATGCGAACGGAGTGCGGCGCACTCCGTCGCGACAACGCGATTTTGCAATCCGAAATAGAAGCGCTGAAGAAATCGAACGTCGAATTATCGTCCCAGCTGAATGATCTGCAAATACAGCAGTTGCAGCGAGCGAGTTCGTTCGATAAGGAGGAAGTCAGGAAGAAGATCGACCATGTGCTGGAGAAGTTTGGAGAGCTCCAGCTTTGATGTGCGATAGCGGACTGGCTCTCGGTGTTGAATGAATGCGCTCCGGATTGAAGGTTCCCAAATGGTGGAAAAGAACGCGACAACGGTTGAGATATTTGGGCGCGAATACAAGATCAGAGGCGTAGCCGACGATGGGTACATCCAAGAGGTGGCCAGATACGTGGACGAGAAAATGAAGGAGGTCTCAAAAGGTTCGTCCTTACCCTCCCACGACCGTCTGGCGATTCTCGCGGCGCTAAACATCGCGGACGAGTTGTTTCAAGAACGGCGACAGTCGTCCGAAACGACGCGGAGCATCATCAACAAAACGCACAATCTGATCCGTATTCTTGATCAGGGCCTTCAGTCTGGAGAATAACTCCGATTGCGACATGGAAAAAAGGTTGCCATGGGATATGGCGATCGGTTATAATTAGGAAAAATTCCCTACCATGCTCGTGATGTTAAGGTAACTATTGAGCCAACACCTCAGCCAAGGAAGCCCAAATCCGGATTGTGATGTCATGCCGCTGCAAAGCGGAAGACAAAGCTCTTCGTGAGGGCCTCCACGTGAACCAACGGTTCACAGGTTCCTTTGCACACGGCATAGCGTGGGGAATTTTTCATTTCAAACCCCGCTCCTCTCCGAACTCTTCCCTCATTGACTCGATAACGAACCCACTGCCGCGTGTTTTGCGCGGGTAACTCCAGGGGGATTGAAAATGGAACATGTTTGGCTGCCTGCGGTCGCCGGGATCTGCGCCGCCGTAGTCGGATTCCTGATCGGGTACAACATCATCCGGCGAGTTTGCGCCACGCGAGTCGAGACCGCGAAGAGAACCGGGGAGTCCCTGCTCGCCGACGCCCGCAAGACGGTAGAGAACCAGAGAAAGGAAACGGAGCTGGAGGCCAAGGACAGGTTCCTCCAGATGAAGGTCAAGTTCGAAGAGGAGACCAAGGCCAAGCGTGAGGAGGTCAAGGATGCGGAGTCCAAGCTCTCGGAAAGAGAGAGCAATGCCGAGCGCAAGCTCAACTTCCTGACGCGCAAGGAGGCTTCTCTCAACGAAAAGACGCACGCCCTGGAAAACAAGGAGAAGGTGCTGGAAGAGAGGCTGGCCGAAAGCACTCGTCTCATAGCGGAGGAGAATGTCCGCCTCGAGCGGATCGCGGGTATGAGGAAGGACGAGGCCAAACGGGAGCTCCTGAAGAACCTCGAAGACGAAGCCAGGATGGAGGCGGCGAAGCGGGCGCGAGAGATCCGCGAGACCGCCGAGCGCGAAGCGGAGCGCGAGAGCCGCAAGATCGTGGCCGTGGCCATACAGCGATATGCCGCCGAACAGTGCGTGGAAACCACGGTATCGGTCGTCGGCCTTCCGTCCGACGACATGAAGGGACGTATCATCGGTCGTGAGGGCCGCAACATCCGTGCTTTCGAGACGGCGACCGGCGTGGACGTCGTCATCGACGACACGCCGGAGGCGGTGATCATATCCGGCTTCGATCCCGTGCGCAGAGAGATCGCTCGGCTATCCATGGAAAAGCTCGTGCAGGACGGGCGCATACATCCGGGGCGCATCGAAGAGATCGTGAAGAAAACCAGGGAGGAGATCGAAGAAAAGATCCTCCAGACCGGGGAGCAGGCGTGCCTGGATCTCGGCATCAACGGTATGGACGTCGAGATCGTCAAATTGATCGGGCGCATGAAATATCGATCCAGCTATGGCCAGAACTGCCTCGCCCACTCTATGGAGGTCGCGTACCTGGCCGGGATAATGGCGGCGGAGCTCAATCTCGACGAACCTCTGGCGCGCAGAGCCGGACTCCTCCATGACATCGGTAAAGTCGCCCCGCACGAGGTCGAGGGATCCCACGCCGAGATCGGAGCCGATCTGGCGCGCAGGTACGGCGAGTGCGAAGAGATCGTCAACGCGATCCGCGGACACCACGGCGAGTCCGATTCGACATCGCTCTACACTCCGATCGTGGGCGCTGCGGATGCGGTGAGCGGAGCCCGACCGGGCGCGAGGCGCGAGTCGTTGGAGAACTATGTCAAACGCCTGGCGAAGCTGGAGGAGATCGCCGATGGATTCAAAGGCGTGGAGAAGTCCTACGCCATCCAGGCCGGCCGGGAGATCCGCATCATGGTGAGCAACAAGCAGGTAAACGACGAAGGAGCGGCGGAGCTGGCGTACAACATCTCGCGCAAGCTCGAGAAGGAGCTGGACTACCCGGGACAGATCAAAGTAGTCGTCATACGCGAGACCCGGGCGGTTGAATTCGCAAGATAGATCCGCAAGACAGGGGAACCAACGTTGAAGGTCGTATTCATCGGAGACATCGTCGGGGGTTCGGGCAGGCGAACGATAGCCGCGGTGCTGCCGACCATCCGGGAGGAACATGCCCCGGATCTGGTCATAGCCAACGTCGAGAACGCTGCGGGCGGATTCGGGATCAACAGAACGAGTTTGGACGAGCTGATCGCGGCCCGCGTGGATTTTTTCACCGCCGGCAATCACGTCTGGGACAAGAAGGAAGGGGTCGAACTCCTCTCGCAGTTCGAGAACATCGTTCGTCCCGGCAACTACCCCGGAGGCGCGCCCGGAGTGGGAGGGCGGACGGTTCCCGGAACGCAGGAACGCGTGGCGGTCGTCAATGTGCAGGGCCGAGTGTTCATGCCGGCGATCGACTGCCCGTTTCGTTGGATCGATGGATTCCTGTGCGGTCTGGACAGAAGGACCAAGATCGTCATTGTGGACGTGCACGGCGAGGCCACGAGTGAAAAGATCGCTATGGGTTGGTACCTCGACGGCAGGGTCTCGCTCGTCGTGGGGACTCACACACACGTGCCGACGCGCGACTGCAGGGTGCTGCCCCGCGGCACCGGTTACGTTACCGATGTCGGCATGACCGGATCGTACGACGGCGTGCTGGGCGTCAAGAAGGAAGCGGTCCTGGAGCGTTTCCTGAGCATGCGTCCCACCCGTTTCGAGGTCGCGGGAACGGACCTGAGGTGCGACTATGTGATGGCGGAAATCGACGATGAAACCGGAAGAACGACGGCGATGAAGCACCTGCAGGCAACAGTGGAAAAATAAATGCAGCTTCTCGACGGAAAAAAAGTCGCTGAGGCCATCAGGAACGAAGTCCGAAGCGAGGTATCCGCGCTTGCGGGGGGACGGAAACCGTCGCTGGCCCTGGTGAGAGTGGGGGAGGACCCGGCCTCTGCTTCCTACGTTCAAGGGAAGGCCAAAGCCTGCGAGGAGTGCGGCATCGAGTCGCAAAACGTGCAGCTCCCCGGGAACGCGTCGGAGGGCGCCGTCCTGGACGTGCTCCGTGACTTCAACCGGGACCCGGTGATCAACGGCATTCTGCTTCAGTTGCCGGTCCCGCCGCAGGTGGACCAGGACAGAGCGATTGCCAGCATCGATCCCATCAAGGACGTGGACGGATTCCACCCGGAGAACTTGGGATTGCTGGCATCGGGAAAGCCGAGGTTCGTTCCCTGCACGCCGTTGGGCATCCGGGAACTTCTCGTCCGTTACGGAGTGGAAACGAGTGGGAAGCACGCCGTCGTGATCGGAAGAAGCGTCATCGTGGGCAAACCCATGGCGCTGCTCTTGAGCCTCAAGGGCCCGGGCGGTGACGCCACCGTCACCATCTGTCACAGCCGCACGCGGGGCATCGGCGCGTTCACCCGGGAAGCCGACATCGTCATCGCAGCAATGGGGAAACCCCTCTTTTTGACGGCCGATATGGTGAAGGAAGGGGCGGTGGTGGTGGACGTGGGGATAAACAGGGTCCAGGACGCCGGCGCCAAAAAAGGCTACCGTATCGTGGGCGACGTGGACTTCGACGCCGTGGCGCCGAAGACTTCGTTCATCACTCCGGTCCCCGGGGGCGTGGGAAAGATGACGGTTGCGATGCTGATGTGGAACACCCTGCGCGCACTGAAACTGCAAGAAACGGCCTCCGGTGTCATTCGCTGAAAGCAAACTGTTCACCGTTTCGGAGCTGAACGCCCTGGTGCGGACTCTGATCGAGGACGTGTATGCCGACGTGGCCGTAGTGGGTGAAGTCTCCAACTTCAAGCGGCACACTTCGGGGCATCTCTACTTCACGCTCAAAGATGCGGACGCGCAGATCCGGGCGGTGTGCTTTCGCGGCGATGCCGAGCGCCTGACCGTGGAGATCACAGACGGAATGAAATTGGTGGCATGCGGCCGCCTCACCCTGTACGAACCCTACGGCCAGTACCAGATCGTGGCCCGCGAGGTTCACGAGGCCGGAGAAGGGGAACTGGAGCGCGCGTTCCTGGCGCTGAAAGAGAAGCTCGAACGGGAGGGACTGTTCGACGCCGCGCGCAAGAAGCCGCTTCCGAAATACCCGATGCGGATCGCGGTTGTGACTTCCCCCACCGGCGCGGCGATCCGTGACGTTCTTTCCACGCTGGAGCGGCGCTGGCCGTGCGCGGAAGTGCTGCTTTTCCCCGTCCATGTACAGGGAAGAGAGGCCGTTCCCGAGATCGTCCGCGCATTGGACCGTCTTCCGTCGGTGCGCGGCGTCGAGGTCGCCATCGTCGGGCGCGGGGGGGGAAGCCTGGAGGACCTGTGGGCCTTCAACGAGGAGGAGGTGGCGCGGGCCATCCACCGTTGCCCGGTGCCGGTGATCAGCGCCGTCGGTCACGAGACGGACTTCACCATCGCCGATTTCGTCGCGGACGTGCGTGCCGCCACACCCACGATGGCGGCCGAGATAGCGGTTCCCGACCGGCGCGATGTGCTGGACGGCATCGACGGCAACGTCCGGTGGCTGTACGCGTACATGGACAACCGCCTGCATCTGCAAGCAACGCGGCTGCGGGAGCTGCTCCGCAGCTACGCGCTGGGGAAGGTTCGCGGCAAAATCGAGTCGTCCATGCAGACCCTGGATTACCTCGTCGATCGGCTGGCCCGATCGATTCAAAACCTCGTCCGAACCCGCCGCGCGGCAATGGAAGGGACGGCGTCCAAGCTGCAGGCGCTGAGCCCGCGGGAGATTCTCTCCCGCGGATACACGATCTGCACCAGCGCGGCTACGGGCGCCGTGCTGAAACGCGTCGACGAAGCGGTTTCGGCGCGGCTCGTGCGCATCACTTTCGCGGACGGAAGCGCCCGCGGCGAGGTCAAGGAGCGAAGCAATGAAGGATGAGGACCGGGAAGAGGGGCTGGAAGCGGCGATGGAGCGGCTCGAGCGGATCGTCTCCGACCTGGAGAAGGGAGAGTTCTCCCTCCAGGAAGCCTTGGATATGTTCGAGGAGGGACTGCGCCTGGGTAAGCACTGCAAAGCCATACTCGACCGGGCGGAGATGCGGGTGAAGAAACTGGTGGAATCGGAGGACGGCCAGCTGCGGGAGGAGGAGATCGATCGTGAGAATTGAGGTGGACCTGCTGCGCCTGGAGGAGCGCTCGCTCGCGGAGCGCGCATCCGTCGAAGCACGGTGTGAGGAGTTGGTCTCGGCACTCGCGTCCGAGCACGACGGGATCGCCGAGGCCATCCGTTACTCCCTCCTGGGCGGCGGAAAGCGGCTTCGTCCCATACTCTGCCTGTGGTCGCACGATCTGGTGGGCGGCAAGAAGCGGGAAATCGCGCTGGACGTGGCATGCGCGATCGAGTGCATCCACACCTACTCGCTCATTCACGATGATCTCCCGTGCATGGACAACGATGATTTCCGGCGTGGCAAGCCCAGCGCGCATCGGAAGTACGGCGAGGCGACGGCCGTGCTCACGGGTGACGCCCTGCTCACTCTCGGTTTCCAGGTGATCGGGACCATCCCGGAGCGGCGGAAAGGCGCCGACGCCGGGACGATTCTGGAGGCCATCAGGATCCTGGCCGCGGCGGCCGGCACCGGCGGCTTGATCGCCGGCCAAGCCCTTGATCTGTCGGGATCGGCGCGCACCGGGAATCTCGACGACGTCGGCCGCATCCACCGCAACAAGACCGCGCGCCTGATCGCGGCGGCGATGGATGCGGGGGCTCTCGTGGGCGGAGCAAGCATGGAAACGCGCCGGCGGATTCGCGACGCCGGCACCCTGGCCGGCGAGGCGTTCCAGATCATCGATGACGTGCTCGACCGCGAAACCGACAGGGAGACGTTGGGCAAAACGCCCGGGAAGGACGCTTTGAACGACAAGCTCACGTTCCCGGCGGTAGCGGGTGCGGAGAAAGCGCGGGAGACGGCGGCCAAGATGGTGGCGGAGGCGAAGTCGATGCTCCCCGAGGGAGCAACCACAGGGCTGTTGCGGGCGATGTTCGATTTCTTGATCACGCGGGCGTCGTAGCCCGCGTATCCGGCGAGGGATGCGATGATCGAGATCATCGGCTCACGACCATTCATGGTGGCAATCGCCGCCGGAGCGGCCGCGCAAGCCGTCAAAGTGCTGTCTTTCTTAATCGTGGAAAAGCGTGTAAACTATCGCCGGTTCGTGCAGCCGGACGGCAGTCCGAACATGCACAGCGCCGCCACCTCGGCCCTGACTCTGTTCGTGGGGTTCGCCGACGGATTCGAGTCGGTCGCGTTCAGTCTTTCGTTCTGCTTGACGGTGATTGTCATGGTCGACACCTATAATGTCAAACAGGCTCACTCCAAGCAGCAAGAGGTGGTTCTCATGCTGCTGGACCGTGTGAGCAAGAAACATACGTCGTGGGTCGCCGGTCGAAAAGCGCTCTCATACACACACATGGACGTGTTTACGGGAGCCGCGCTGGGTATCATGGTCGCACTGCTGCTGGCGTGAAGGGGAACGAGAAGGTCTTAATGACTCGATTACTCGACAGCATTTCTTCGCCGGAGGACTTGAGGAAGCTGCCCCTGGAGAAGCTGCCCCAGGTCGCGAGCGAACTTCGCCAGACCATATTCGACACGGTCAGCAAAACCGGGGGGCACCTCGGGGCCAGCCTGGGCGCCGTTGAGCTCACAATTGCGCTTCATTATGTGTTCGACACCCCCAGAGATCTCATCGTGTGGGATGTGGGGCACCAGGCATACGGTCACAAGATACTGACCGGACGGGCCGGCCGTTTCCACACCCTCCGCCAGCGCGACGGTCTGAGCGGATTCCCAAAACCCAACGAGAGCCAGTATGATACGTTCGGCGTCGGGCATGCGAGCACCGCCATCAGTGCGGCCTTGGGCATGGCGACGGCCAGGGACCTGAACGGACACGACTACAAAGTGATTGCGGTGGTGGGTGACGGGGCCTTGTCCGGGGGGCTCTCGTTCGAGGGTATCAACAACGCCGGACTGCTGCAAAAGAACATCGTCGTGGTGCTCAACGACAACAAGATGTCGATTTCGAAAAACGTCGGCGCACTCAACATGTACCTCACCAGAATCACTTCGGGCAGTGTATACAACCGCATAGAGGCCGACGTATGGGAGCTGCTGGGATTGATCCCGAGGGTGGGCGGAAAAGCGCGAAAACTGGCCCGTCGGATGAAGGAGAGTCTGAAGACCCTCCTGGTGCCGGGGGGGATTTTTGAGGAGCTCGGGTTCCGATACTTCGGTCCCATCGACGGCCATAACGTTGTTTTTCTGGTGGAGACTCTGCGCGACATCAAAGACCTGCGGGGCCCCATCCTGATTCACACCATCACCCAAAAAGGAAAGGGCTACGACGCCACGGAGAGAGACCCTCTGTGCGCCCACGGCGTCGCCAAATTCGACAAGATGCCGGGGGACATTCCCCCGAAAGGCGGGGCTCCTTCTTACACGAATGTATTCGCCAAAGCGATCACGTCGCTCGGAAAGACGGATGCCAAGGTCGTGGCCATCACGGCGGCAATGCCGGACAACACCGGATTGAGTCAGTTCGGTGACGCGCATCCCGGTCGGATGTTCGATGTCGGGATCGCCGAGCAGCACGCGGTCACCTTCGCCGCCGGGTTGGCCGTGCGCGGCGCCAAACCCGTGGTCACGATCTACTCTACGTTCCTGCAAAGGGCGTTCGACCAGATCATCCACGACGTTGCGCTCCAGAACCTCCCCGTGCGTTTCGTGCTCGACCGGGGCGGCCTCGTGGGCGAGGACGGCCCGACGCACCATGGGGCTTTCGACCTGAGCTACCTGCGCCTGATCCCGCACATGGTGATCATGTCGCCCAAGGACGAAAACGAGCTACAGCACATGGTCAAGACGCTGATCGCCTACGAAGACGGACCCATCGCCCTGCGCTTCCCGCGCGGCAACGGAACCGGCGTCGCCATGGACAGGCGGCTGCACAAGCTTCCGATCGGCAAGGGAGAAGTGCTGAAAAGCGGGGACGATATCGTGTTCCTGGCCATCGGAACGATGGTACAACCGTGCCTGCAGGCGGCGGAGAAATTGGCCGCTCGAGGAGTGAGTGCGGGAGTGATCAACGCGCGTTTCGTCAAGCCGTTGGACACGATCCTCCTCGATTCCGTTCTCGCCCGCGAACCGGCGCTGATCACCGTCGAGGAAAACGCGGTCGCCGGGGGTTTCGGCTCCGGCGTGAACGAGTACCTCGTATCCGCCGGTTACGACGCATCTCGCGTGCGAAACCAGGGGCTGCCGGATCGGTTTTTCGAACATGCCACCCGGGACGCGCTCCTCGAAGAGGCGGGACTCGTTCCCGGGGCGCTGGCGCAGACGGCGCTCACGATGCTTCGCGGCGACCGCCGGTTGTACAGACCGGTGGCGGGTTAGTGCGGAGCCGCTTCATTCCCCGAGGGGGGGGGGCACGTGCGCACATGACGGACGGGAAGTTCCATCGCATCGGCGTAGTCGCCAACCTCACCAAGGAAGAGGCGGTCTCCATTCTGCGCGCGCTCGTTCCCGGCCTGCTGGACAACGATTTCCTCGTATACCTGGACCAGGAGCTCGAAGGCCGATTCACTCCCGAACGTGGGAGCGTACGGTACGGCATCCCTTCCGACATCGATCTCGTGATCGCGGTGGGCGGAGACGGGACCATGCTGAAATACGCACGGGTATTCCTGGATACGGAAGCTCCGATTTTGGGATTGAAAGGAGGCACCCTCGGGTTTCTCACCGAGGGGAGGATAGACCGTGTGGCGCAATGGCTGCGCGAGGGTCGGTTTCAGACACAGAAGCGGATGCGGATCGAGGCCACCATCTTCAGGGGCGAGGCGCGCGACCGCCAGTTCAACGCGCTCAACGAATTCGTCATCCACGGCTACGGCTACTCGCGCATGGTGATGGTGCACATCGATGTGGACGGCAAGCCGCTCCGGCCGTTCTCGGCCGATGGAATCATCGTCGCCACGCCCACGGGCTCCACTGCCTACTCGCTGTCGGCGGGCGGACCTCTCCTCGAGCCCACCATCGAAGCCATCGTCATCACACCACTGAGCCCGCACACCATGCGCTTGCGCCCGATCGTGACCGACGCCCGGCAGAAACTGTCGATTCGGGTGTCGTCCGGCCGGACGGAGATCGTGGTCACGGTGGACGGGCAGCGGGGGGGCCGGCTCTATGCCGATGAACACTTGGTGGTCAGCCGCAGCGAAAAGTACACAAGGTTACTGGTACCCCAGGACTACGATTTCTTCGCCCTCCTCAACGAGAAGTTGTAGCCCGGCAGGCACCGCACTTCGCGAGGCAACACGTTGCTCAAATCACTGCTCATAAAGGACCTCGCGGTCGTGGCCAACGTGAGCCTGGAATTCGATCCGGGACTGAATGTTCTCACGGGTTCGACCGGCGCCGGTAAATCCCTGATTCTCGGGGCGGTCAACCTGCTACTGGGCCACAAGAGCCCCTCCGGCGCGATCCGCGCCGGTGCGGACGAGGCCGTCGTGGGGGGCGTGTTGCTCACGAGGGGGGCGATGGCGTCCTCGCGAAAAACCGGCCTGGAGGCCGGCCTGGAGGCCGGCATACGAGCTGGAGCGGAGATGTCGGTCCGGCGTGAGATTCGTCGAAACGGCCGGAGCTATGCATTCGTGGACGACGAGGCGGTTCCTCTGAAGGAGTTGCAGCGGGTATGCGCGGCATGTATCGAGCCGCACGGACAAAACGAGCAGCTCCGATTGCGGGACCGAGAAACGCACTCGGTCTACGTGGACGCGTTTGCGCAGCACGATGGTTTGGTGGACGAATACAAAAACGCCCTGGAACAACACCGAGCCTCGGAGCGCTCGCTGTCGGAGTTCGACCGGGAGTTGGGGCTGCTGCGCGAAAGGGAGGAGTTGCTCCGGCACCGTGTCGACGAAATCACGCGCGCGGCGCTTCGCGAG
>JBGSIK010000374.1:0-7699 GCA_041742575.1 Candidatus Krumholzibacteriia bacterium | reverse complement strand
TCCGCCACCTCCTGGCCGCCAGGGCTGCCGCCGGACGATTCCTTGCCGGGCTGCGCCTGTTCGTGCTGCGCATCCGCCCGGCCGCCCGGGGCCGATTGCTGCGAGGCGGACTGGTACATCCTCTGCGCGACCTCCTGCCAGATGGAGTTCAGTCTCTCAGTCGTGCGTTTGATCTCATCGGTGTTGTCGATCTTGAGCGCGCTCTTGATCTCCTCGATGCCGCCTTCGAGCTTCTTGGCGTCGGCGGCGTCGAGCTTGTCCTTATATTCCTTGATGTTTTTCTCGGTCTGGTAGACGAGGGCGTCGGCCGCGTTTCGCGCCTCGACCTTGTCGCGTGTGCGCTTGTCCTGGTCCTTCATCCGCTCGGCGTCCTTGACCATGCGTTCGATCTCGGCATCGTTCAGGCCGCTGGAGGCCTTGATGACTATCTTCTGCTCCTTGGCGGTCGCTTTGTCCTTCGCGGACACGTGCAGGATACCGTCGGCGTCGATGTCGAAAGTGACTTCGATCTGAGGTATACCGCGCATGGCGGGAGGGATCCCGGCGAGCTGGAACCGGCCGATGGTCTTGTTGTCCACCGCCATGTCGCGTTCGCCCTGAAGCACGTGAATGTCAACGGCCGTCTGGCCGTCGGCGGCCGTCGAGAACACTTCGCTCTTCCGGGTCGGAATCGTTGTGTTTCTCTCGATGAGACGGGTCATCACGCCACCCAGCGTCTCGATGCCGAGGGAGAGCGGAGTGACATCCAGCAGCAGGACATCTCGCACCTCGCCTCCGAGGACTCCCGCCTGAATGGCCGCTCCCACAGCCACCACTTCGTCGGGGTTGATCCCCTTGTGGGGTTCCTTCCCGAAGAGCTCGCGAGCTCTCTGCTGCACCATCGGCATGCGGGTGGCGCCGCCGACCAGTATCACCTCGTCGATGTCGGCGTTGGTGAGCTTCGCGTCCTCCATGGCGCGGCGGCACGGACCGATCGTTCGCTCGACCAGATCGGCAACGAGCTGTTCGAACTTGGTGCGCGTGAGCTTCATATTCAGGTGCTTCGGACCCGACGCGTCGGCGGTGATGAACGGCAAATTGATGTCGGTTTGCATCGCGGTGGAAAGGTCGCACTTCGCGCGCTCAGAGGCTTCCTTGAGGCGCTGCAGCGCGATGGGGTCGTTCTTGAGGTCGATTCCCTGTTCTCGCCGGAACTCGTCGACCAGGAAATCGATGATGCGCTGGTCGAAATCGTCGCCGCCGAGGTGCGTGTCGCCGTTCGTCGCTTTGACCTCGAACACGCCTTCTCCGATCTCGAGGACGGACACGTCGAACGTGCCGCCTCCGAGGTCGAACACGACGATGGTCTGGTCGGCTTTCTTGTCGAGACCGTAGGCGAGCGAGGCCGCCGTGGGTTCGTTGATGATGCGCAGGACATTGAGGCCGGCGATGCGGCCGGCGTCTCTGGTGGCCTGGCGCTGGCTGTCGTTGAAGTACGCGGGTATGGTGATGACCGCGTCCTTCACCGGTTCGCCCAGATACGCTTCGGCTGCGTTCTTGAGATACTGGAGCACCATGGCCGAAATCTCGGGCGGCGAATAGCGCTTTCCCGCGATATCGACCATGGCGAGCTTCTCCGGCCCCTCCGCTACCGAGAATGGAACGGTAGCGATCTCGCTGGTCACTTCGTGGAATTTCCGCCCCATGAAACGTTTGATCGAAAAAACGGTGTTGCGCGGGTTGGTGATGGCCTGGCGCTTGGCGAGCTGCCCCACCAGTTTTTCGCCGTCCTTGGTGAAAGCCACCACCGACGGTGTCGTTCGGCCGCCATCGGGATTGGGGATGACCTTCGGCTCACCCCCCTCGATCACTGCCACGCATGAGTTGGTGGTACCGAGGTCGATTCCAATCGTTTTGCTCATTTCAAATCACTCCTTGTTTCGGATATGTTTCGCAAGATACGCTAAACGGTCTACTCAAGCGGCGTGCCAGACACGTCGTTTTGCGTAACTGGCTATGTGGCAGTGTGTTACGTCGGCAACCCGCCGGGAGGCGGCAATGCCGCACTACGGCGACGGGTCACAATGGCAGATACGGCGACAATCTGGCGGGCATTCCTGTCATCTGCTTGGATCCTTCTCCAGAATTCTCATCAGCAGATGAAGGCCGATGCGGAAATCGGGGTCCGGTACGGCGCCGCGCGTTCCGTCGAGGGCGAACACCGTCGCGGGTTTGTCGTGTTTGATAACTACCCGGCTCCAACGTTCGTCGGCCAGCTTTACGCCGCGTTTCACGCAGTTCTCGAGGAAGCTCGCCCACGCGGCCAGCGCCTCAGTAGATATCTCCGCGGGCGAAAAAGCCGACTGCTCGGGTAAAGGCAATCGCAGGCGGTTTACTTCCGCTATCTTGTTGATTATGGCGAGGAACTGGTTGTCGGTCATACGGCCTCCGGACGGTGCCCGTCTGGCGCACCGGACCTCAATCTAACAAGCGTCGAAATTAATCCGCAATAAAATAAAACGATTGACAGCACTAAAGGCGAAGACTAATTTCATTTATGCAGAAAGTCTGTCGTAAGTAAGATTTGCCCCAAATACCTACTCGACCTTTTTGGTTGACCACAACACCTTCCAAAAAGGATACCCCTGACACCACTTACACGGGCTTTCTGCTTTTTGGGAATCGCTTCTTCACCCACTCCAGCAGGCGATCTCGCTCGTTCAATCCCGGCTCCTCCAGAACCGCTTCCAGCGCCTCCCCGAGGACTTTCCCCACCAGTGGGCCGGGTCCAAGACCGCAGGCACGCATGACGTCCCCGCCGTCCACCGCCAGATCGGATATTTTCAACACGGCGCGCTTGCCGAGTTCTTCCGAGACCCGTCCTCGGAGTTCCCGCAGGTCATCGAACCGCGCCTCCGTGTCCCGCGAACGTATGTCGGCCTCCCGCAACAAGAACAGATCCTCCAGGTTCGTTTCCCCCACCTGCCGGATGAAACGCCGCACCGTCGAGGGCTTCCACTCCGGCTGGTAGTTGAACATGTGATGCCGCACCAAAATCTCGCACTTCTGGATCAACGCGTTCCGATACCGCAGCCGCCGCAACACGCCGACCGCGGCTTCTGCGCCCACGGCCTCGTGGCCGTAGAACACCACCCGATCGCCCAGTTTCTCGTCGTGGACCGTCTGCCGGCGATCCACCTTGCCGATGTCGTGGAGGAGGGCCGCCCAGCGGACCGCGAGGTTATCCCGGGAGACCTGATCGCACGTCTTCACGGAGTGTATGAAGACGTCGTCGGGGTGATACTCGTTCTGAGTCACGCCCGCGCAACGGTCGATCTCCGGCAATACCCGGGCCAGGACTCCTGTTTCCCGCATCATACCCAACGCGCCCGAGGGCCTCTGGCACTGGACGAGGATGCCGGTCAGTTCCCCTTGAACCCGTTCGGCACTGAGCGTTTCCATGAGCGGCGCGCTCCGGGCCATGGCTTCCCAGGTCTCTCGTTCGACCGTGAGGCCAAAGCGGCAAGCAAAGCGAATCCCACGAAGGATCCGCAGCGGGTCCTCCAAGAACGCCGCCGGGAAAATCATGCGGAGCAGGCGCGCATCCAGGTCCTCTTGCCCCCCTAGGGGGTCCACCAGTGAGCCGTCCCGGACGCTTCGCGCCATCGCGTTGACGGTGAAATCCCGCCGCTTGAGATCGTCCACCACATCCATGCGCCAGTCCCAGTGCACGGAGAACTCACGGTGCCCCGGCCCGAGCGACCTCTCCGAGCGCGGGAAGGCGATGTCGATGACTTCGGATGTTCCGCGCGGCACGAACTTGTACACGCCGAACGATCTGCCGACCAACACCAGCTTCCCGTACTGGCGCAGGATCTTCTCCAGATTCTCCGGGGGTATGCCTCGGACGAGGTAGTCCGTGTCCTGGACGGCCTGGACGCCGAGTAGTTCATCCCGCACGGAGCCGCCCACACGGAACAGCTCCCCGCAGGTCAAGAGGTCATTCTGCCAGTCCGGAAGCGTCGTCATGAGAGATCGACCCCATCCTCATCGGGCGGCGCAGCCAGTGAATGAAACCCGCCAGAGCGATCAGGTATGTGCCGACGAGGACGTACCCGATCGAGAATCCGACCGCGGCCGCGCGCGAGATGCCCACCACGGAGAAGAAGTAGATCACAGTCGCATCCCTGGTGCCCAATCCCGATACCGAAACGGGGATGAGTTCCACCAGCGTGACGATCGGCATGATCAGCATCATGTATCCGAAATCCGGATTCACGTGCAACGCCCGCGCGACCTGGTAGGCCAGCAGGAACACCAGCGCCCAGGTGGCCGCGGTGTAAAGAAAAGCCTTTACGAGATTCCCTCGCTCGCGGCCGTAGCGGGAGAGAGAGTCGTAGAAGGAATTGAAATTGAGGGAAAAGAGCTGCTTGTGACGCTCCGGGACTAGGACCGCAAAGAGAGGCTTCATCACCTGACGCATGAGGGAACGGCTGAGAGCCAGGCACACGGCTGCGGCGACGACGACCGACGCCGCTATCACGATCCCAACCGAGGGTATGGCGATGAAAAAGCGCGAGAACGACAGGGCGGACACAATCCCCAACCCGATCACGAAAACGAGGTCCCACAGGCGATCCATGAACACAGTCACGAACGTCGCCCCGAATGTTCGCCCGGTGTCTTCGTGAACATACCATGCCCGGACCACCTCCCCCATTTTGCCCGGCGTCACCGACGCGGCGAAGAAGCCGATCATCCATACCTCCATGCTCCGGCGAAGCGGATAGTCTATGCCGGCGACACGCATGAGGAAGCGCCAGCGCAATCCGCGCAGCAGGACGGTCCCAACAACGATCGGAAGCGCCAGCACGAGTCCGATCGGGTCGCAGGTTGAAAACACGACCAGGATCCTGTCGACACCCGTGTTGTAGACGATGTACGCGAACAGGGCCAGTCCCACGAGCGGGAGCAGGTATGGTAGCTTGTTGCGCATGGTTCCGTTTGCCCGGCGCGGCCAGTGTCGGCCGGGAATCCTCCGACGAACTCTATCAGATGGGGCAAACCGTGTCTTGGACGAAGGTCCGCCGACGAGTCAGCAACGGGGCGGCCGGGACTGTGGTCACCGGCGCGGGCGCGCACGCGTGTGGGCGCGCGGAAAAGCGCTTGATCGGTCCGTGCGAGGCTACTATAATACTACGATAAGAGCCTCGGGCGAGGCTCTTTTACTCCGGCAGGCACACGATGAAAAATGACAAGGTCACCATCAAGATCCCCCGCCCTCTCTATGCCAAGATCCAGCAGCTGGTGGCGGATTCCGGATTCAACTCCGCGACCGATTTCATCGTTTACGTCCTTAGGGATCTCGTGAGCGAAGCCGGAAGAGAGGACAAAGAGAGGCTCTCGTCCGACGAAATCGCCACGATCAAGAAAAGACTCAAGAATCTCGGCTACCTGTAGTCGGGCGACGAACGAATCGACCGCAGCCCGGCCCGGAGCCGTGGGTTCCCCCGGAAAGGCGACACCATGAGGAGGACCGTTTCGCTATGATCACTCCGCACGGCGGCCAACTGGTCAATGGGATGGTGGACGGTGAACGAAGAGCGGAAGCCCGTACCCGGGCCGCTTCGCTGCCGGTCCTCGATCTCAACCGGCGGGAAATGTCCGACCTGCTCTTGATCGCGAACGGCGCCTTCAGCCCCATGGGGGGATTCATGCGCGCGGCGGAATACCATTCCATGCTGGAGCACTTACGGCTCCCGGACGGAACGCTCTGGCCGCTGCCGGTCACACTTTCGGTCGCTTCTACCGAAATCCGCGCCATCCGCACGCCGTTCCAAGCGGCCCTTCGGTCACCGGACGGGGTGCTGGTCGGGAGCATGGTAGTCGAAGAGTTCTTCCACGTGGACAAGGGGTACGAAGCCAAACAGACCCTTCTCACCACTGACGGCAAGCACCCCGGCGTTCAGTACTTGGAGACGGTGAGCGACACCTACGCCGGCGGTCCCGTGGAGATGTTCGAACGCCCAAGCTTCTCCCCCTTCGAGGCCTACGACCGCGACCCCATGCAAACGCGCGCCCTGTTCGCGGAGAGGGGATGGCGGACGGTGTGCGCGTTCCAGACCCGCAACCCGATCCACCGTGCGCACGAGTACCTGCAGAAGTGCGCGCTCGAGATCGTCGACGGGCTGCTCATACATCCCATCGTGGGCGAAACCAAGTCCGATGACATCCCCGCCGAAGTGCGCATGGAGTGTTACCTGGCGCTCATCGAACACTACTTCCCTGCTGCTCACGTGGCGCTTTCGATTTTGCCGGCCGCCATGCGCTACGCCGGGCCGCGGGAGGCGCTTTTCCACGCCATCATGCGCCAGAATTACGGCTGCACGCATATCATCGTCGGCCGCGACCATGCCGGTGTGGGCAATTACTATGGGACTTACGACGCCCAGAAGATATTCGACACCATCGCGCCCGACGATCTCCGCATCACGCCGCTCTTCTTCGAGCATGCCTTCTACTGTAAGAAAAGCAAAGCCATGGCGACGAAGAAGACCACGGCCTCGGGACCGGAGGATCGCGTCTTTTTGAGCGGCACCAAGGTGCGGGAGATGCTGGTGGCGGGTCAGCCCCTGCCCGAAGAATTCACGCGCCGCGAGGTGTCCGAGATTCTGGAAAAGTATTACAAGAACCACCGCAACGGGTGAGGTTCGGAGAGGAACATGGGAGGCACGAAAAACAGGAGCACCGGACGGGGATCGCGGCCGAGGCTGGTCGTGATCGGGCTGGATTGCGTCACACCGCAATTCCTGTTCGGACCGTGGCTCGCCGAGATGCCCAACGTGCGCCGCCTCGTGGAGGGCGGCATGCACGGGCTTCTCGTGTCCACCATCCCGCCCATCACCGTCCCGGCCTGGATGTGCATGATGACGTCGAAGGACCCGGGGACGCTGGGCATATACGGTTTTCGCAACCGCGCTTCCTATGGATACGGCGATCTCTTCACCGTGAACGCAAGCTACGTGAACGAAAAAACGGTCTGGAACCACCTCTCCCGGAATCGCCTCCGTTCGATCGTGATGGGGGTCCCGCTCACCTATCCGCCCAAACCGCTGGCCGGCGTCATGGTGGCCGGATTCCTCACGCCCAACAAGGAAGCGGAGTACACCTATCCGCCGGAGCTCAAGCACCGTCTCGACGAAATGGCGGGCGGAGAGTACATCATCGACGTGAAGGATTTCCGTAATGAACGCAAGCAGGAGACGCTCGAGCAGATCTACCGCATGAGCCGCGCGCGCTTCACCGCCTTCCGCCGCCTGGTCCAGGAGGAGGAGTGGGATTTCGCCGCCATGGTGGAGATGGGGCCCGACCGCCTGCACCACGCCTTCTGGCGCTACTGCGACCCGACCCACCGGCTCTACGAACCGGGGAACCTTTTCGAGAACGTCATACGCGATTACTATCTCTACATGGACGAGGAGATCGGAAAAACGCTCTCCGTCCTCCCGCCGGAGACGTCCGTGATCGTTGTTTCCGACCACGGCGCCAAGGGAATGCGCGGGG
Source organism: Candidatus Krumholzibacteriia bacterium (assembly GCA_041742575.1). Taxonomy (GTDB): domain Bacteria; phylum Krumholzibacteriota; class Krumholzibacteriia; order WVZY01; family JAKEHA01; genus JBGSIK01. Next base: position 157 of record JBGSIK010000374.1, on the reverse strand, counting down.
GCGTCTGCATCAATGAGTTTCTGATCCAGGAAGGCCTGCTGGCCGTCAAAGCCTACCCCGACGTGCGCAAGCGTCTCGAGCCGGACATGATCGACTGGGATCACACCAAGGCGTGGGGAGACGGGGGCTATTACGGCCGGGTTTTCCTCAATATCGA
>JBGSIK010000373.1:0-7942 GCA_041742575.1 Candidatus Krumholzibacteriia bacterium | reverse complement strand
TCCTCGCGGCCGGCACGCTCATGCTGATTGCCTTCCAGTCCGGCGCATACGGGCAAGCGCCGGTCGGCGATCCGGCGGGGGAGTACGCTGTCCGGGTCGGCCGGCTGAAGTACGGCGGCGGCGGCGATTGGTATGCCGATCCTTCCTCCATACCGAACTGGCTCGGCGAGTTCGAACGCCGGACCGGGGTTCCCACGCACCACGAAGAGAAAGTGGTCGCGCTCGCGGACGAGGACCTGCGCGCCTATCCATTCCTGTACATGACCGGCCACGGGACGGTGCGACTCGCGCCGGAAGAACTGAGCGCGCTGCGCCGGTATCTGGAAGCGGGCGGATTTCTGTACGCCAATGACAACTACGGCATCGACAAGTCGTTCCGGGCGATGGTGAAGCAGCTGTTTCCGGAAGAGCAGCTCCGCGAGCTGCCGGACAGCCACCCGATCTACCACTGTTTCTACGATCTCCCCGGCTTGCCCAAGATTCACGAGCACGACGGCAAGCCGCCGCAGGGATTCGGTATCACCATCGACGATCGCCTGGTCTTGTTCTACACGTACGAGTCGGATATCGGAGACGGTCTCGAAGACCCCGAGGTCCACAACGACCCGCCGGAGAAGCGCGAACTCGCCATGAAGATGGCCGTCAATGTCCTCATGTACGCGATCGTGCAGAACGCCTTGATCGACACGGAATACCCGGTGGAGCGTTCGCCGTCGGCCTCGCCCTAGAAAGCCCGCCGCGAATGTCGGCGACGCGCGCGCGCGATCGGCGCGATACCGCCAACCGGACGAAGAGAAGGTGCCCATGGAGCCGAACCCGAATTACACCGCCGAGCTCAGGCGGCTACTGAGCGCCATGCGCTGGCGCACAATCGCCATGCAGCTGGCTGCGGGACTGGTGTCGTTCGTGGCGGCCGGCGCATGGCTCTTCCTGATTCTGGTGGTGTGGACGGCGGCATCGAACCAACCGGCGCTTTGGAAAACGCTGGCGCTGAGCCGTGCCGCAATGGTGCTCGCCGCCGGCCTGTTCGGATACCTCGTGATCTGGCCTGTGGCCCGCATCCCGGGGGTGGACCGTCTGGCCGACGAGGTGGAGCGGCGCAAAGACCTCCGGGAACTCCTGCGCGCCGGTTTCGAGTTCTCGACCGACACCACCGTGTCGGACCGTTATTCCCCCGATCTCGTCCGCGAGGTCATCCGGCGCGCCGTCTCATCGATGGACGGGCTCCGGGTCCGCTCCTTGTTCCTGGCGCGCAGGGACGCCGTGCTCATGCCGGTGGCGTTCGGGGGGTTGTTCGTGTTGCTCCTGGTGTCGCTCCTGGCGCCCTCCCTCGTGGGCGATGCGGCCCACCGCCTGGTGGCGCCGAAAGTTTCATCCGCGGTCGTGCACTCCGCGAACATACGCGTGACGCCGGGCGACGTCACCGTCATCGCGGGCAGCGACGTGACGGTGGCGGGCGTGGATATGGGGCGCACCGAACACGCTGTCACCATCGGCTACAACGTCTCCGAAGATTTCTGGAAAACGGAACCGACCGCGCGTGCGGACGCGGGCGAGATCCCGCCCGGCGGCGGACCGGCGCTCACGCGGTACGAGTACACTTTCGTGGACCTGCGGCACACCGTCTCCTATTACTTCGAGGCCGGGGACTACCGGAGTCCGACGTACGCGATCACCGTCGTTCACAAACCGATCCTGACCGACCTGAGCGTCACACTCACCCCTCCGGCCTATACCGGCGAGAAACCGGTCACGCTCACGGACAACGGCGGCAATGTCCAGGCGCTCGAGGGAACGAGGGTGGGCGTGGAGGGGGCGGCCAACAATCCGCTGGCCGGCGCGTGGGTGAAATTCGATGACGGGAAACTCTCACCGGCAGAACACGACGGCCGGTCGGTCAGATTCAGCTTCCAGGCGATCAAGGACGGCCACTACAGCGTGATCCTCGAGGATTCGCTCGGTCACACCACAGACGAGCCGCTGGTTTACACCATCGAGGTGTACAAGGACCACCCTCCCTCTCTCGATGTTCTGGAACCCGGCGCGGACGCAACGCTGCCGCGGACGCAACGGGTGCGGGTTGCCTTCGTCTCCGCCGACGACTACGGCGTGCAGCGCGCATCCATATTCCGTCGTTTGAGCGGAGATGAGGAAACATTCACCGAGATCCCGGTGTCTTTGGGTGAGCAGCGCAACAAACGTGAAGTGGCCGTCGCGTACGAGTGGGACCTGAGCAATCTCAAGCTCTACCCGGGCAACTCGGTGGAGTACTACCTCCAGGTGGCGGACAACAACGTTGTCACCGGTCCGGGGGTGACGCGCAGCCGCATGTTCCGCATCTTCGTGCCCACGGTGGCCGAGCTCTACGACCGTGCGCGGGAGGAGGAGGCGCGTCGCGGCGACCTGTTCGAACAGGCCATCGAGGAGAGCGGGGAACTGCGCGACAAGATGGAGAAGATCACTCGGGAGTACGTCAAGACCGAGAAAATGGAATGGACCCAGAAGAAGGAGATCGACAACGCGCTCGAGAAGCAGAAAGCCGTCGAGGAAGCGCTGCAGGACATCAAGCGCTCGCTGGACGAGACGCTCCGGGAGCTGTCCGAGAACCGGATGACCTCCCAGCAGATCGGAGAGAAGATCGAGGAAATCAGGCAACTGCTGGACGAGATCGACAGCGAGGAGTTGCGGCGATACATGGAGGAGCTTCGGGACTCGATCGAAAAGCTGAGCCCCGAAGACATCAAGCAAGCCCTGGAGAACATCGAGTTCAACGCCGAGGACATTTTGAAGAAACTCGAGCGCACGGCGAACCTGCTCAAGGAGCTGCAACGCGAACAGGCGATGGAAGAGATCGTCCGCAAGAGCCAGGATCTCATGCAGTCGCAAAAGGAGCTGGCCGACGAGACGGGACAGGCCGACGCTGCCGATCGCGAGAAGATGGACGAGCTGGCGGCGCGGGAGGGAGATCTCGCCCGCAAGGCGGATGAGTTGCAGAAGTCCATGGAGGAACTGGCCCGCGAATTGGGCGAGACCGATCCGCAGGTGTCCCAGGCACTGCAGAGCGCCGGCGACCAGATGGACGACCCGCAAGGCCCGCAGAAGAACATGCGCACTGCGGCCGATTTCTTGAAGATGGGGCAGAAGCAGCAGGCGGGGAACGAACAACAGCAGGCGATGGAGAAGCTCATCAGCCTGTTCCGGGAATCCTTGCAGGCACAACAAGCCATGGCCACGAACTCCAATCGCCGCATGGCGATCAACCTGCAGAAGTACGCCGGCCGGATGCTCGAGCTTTCGTTCCGGCAGGAACAACTGGCGAGCCGCCTGCGGGTTACGCGCGAATCAGACCCGCTGAGCGATAACCAGGAGATCGCGCAAACGCAGAACAGCTACCTCAAGGCGACGCAGAGCATCGCCGACGAAATCGTCAAGCTCTCGGGGATGTCATTGGCGGTGTCGCCGAAGCTCATCGAGGCGCTGGGTTTTGCGATCGAGCGCATGCAGAGCTCGGTGCTTTTCCTCGAGCAAAACAAACCCTTCATGTCGACGCAACACGCGGGCGACGCCGTCGAATCACTCAATGAGGTGGTCATCGAGATGCTGCGGAGCGCCCAGATGTGCTCGCAGCCCGGAAGCGGCGGCCAGTCTCTCGCCGAGCAGATCATGCAGCAGCTCATTCCCGGCCAGCAGGACATCGTGCGGCAGACGCAGGAGTTTTTGGAGCTGCAGGCCGCCGCCGAGCAGCTCAGGCAGGAGAGACTGGAACAGGCACAACGGTTGGCGGCGCAGCAGCGGTCGCTCAAGGAGCTGGCGGAAAATATCCAGCGCGAGCTCCGCGAGAACCGCGAGCTGTTGGGCCGGATGGACCACACCATAGAGGAAATGGAGGCCGTCTCCAAGGACCTCGATCAGGGGAATCTCTCTCCGGATTTGGTGGAAAGAGAGCAGCGGATCTTGAGCCGGCTTCTGGACGCGCAACGTTCGATCCACACGCGCGACTACGAAAACGAGCGCGAGAGCATTACCGCCGCCGACGTATTCTCGAAGAGCGTCGTGCCGGGGCGGGAGGGGCCGGAGTCGCAGTCGCTCCGTGAAGCGCTGCGGAGGGCAATGCAGCTCAAGGCCCCCGGGGAGTTCGAGGATCTGATCAAACTTTACTTCCGCGCACTGGCGGAGGAATCGGCGTCCGGGGACGGGGCGGAAGAAGGTAAGCCGTGAGCGGCCGGACGAGGAGGACACGGGCGAGGGTCGTGGTCGCTACGGTGGTGATCGCCTGCGGCGCGCTGTGGCTCGCGGAACCAGCGGGCGCGCAGCGGAGGGAACCGGTCCGGCTCAGACCCGATGATGTTCAGTTCAATGCCAAGATCTCCGAGGCGATGCGGATGCTCTCGACCGACCCCGCCGGTTCGCTCGCCATCCTGCGCCGGCTCGACCGTTTGTTCCCGAATGATGATCGTGTCCTCTACCGGCTCGGATTCACGTTCCAGGTCATGGAGCAAATGGATTCGGCGACGGTGTACTACCGTCGGGCCCTGGAGGTGAATCCCGGCAACCTCGAGGCCGGCAAAGCGCTCGGCGCATGGTACGTCTCCGAAAACAAGCGGGACGAGGCGATGGCGGTGCTCGACCGGCTGCTCGCTGCGAATCAGCACAGCGTCGGTGCGTACAAGACCGTTGGCGGCGCGCTGCGCGACATGGGCAGGTACGAGGAGGCCCTGCGCGTCTATACCCAGGGGCGGGATCGGACTTCGCAACACTTCGTTCTCACGATGGACATAGCCGCCCTTCATCGCGACGCGCGGCGGTTCGACGCTGCGCTCGATGAGTACCTGCGCTACGTCGATGCGCGTCCTACGAACTACGCCCACACGCGCGCCCAGATCATGGAGATGCTGCGCGAAGTGGAGGACGAGGAACGGACCTCGCTCATCGAACACCTGGAGGCGCGCGCGCGGGCCGGCACGGGCAACCGGTACGTGGTGCGGGACGTTCTCGCCGCCGCCTACCTGGACCAGGGGCTCCTGGAGAAAGCGCTCGATATGGCCATTCAGGCCGATGGAGAGAAGGAGTCCGACGGCGCCGTCCTGTTGTCTCTGGCCGACCAGGTGCTCACCACCGCGGACGTCAGGCCGAGAGAGGAACGGGGGCGGTATCTCGATCTGGCCGTCCGGGCGCTCGACGTTTTCACGAAAAATCACCCGCGCGCCGCGGGTACGGACCGCGCGAAGTACATGCTGGCCAAGATCTACGTCCGGCTCGGTTCGGGCGACCTGCCGATGGCGAGCGCGGCGGAGCGAAAGGGATACGTGGAGAAGGCGGTCCAGGCCTACGAGGACGTGTCCAAGCGTTACTCGGGTTCGGAGTACGCCGAGCTGGCCAACCTGGAGCGCGGCGATCTGCTGCTGCACCGGTTGAAGCGGCCTGACGCCGCGCTGGAGGCATACCGGGTGGGCGCGGTGAACTCGAGGCAATACGGAGACGTTTTTGCCGCACGGCTCGGGGACGTCTACCTGGGCGCGGGCGATCTCGCGGGCGCCGAACGCTATTTCCAGGGGCTCATGCGCTCCGGCGTGCGGGAGCTAGCGCACACGGGACACTACTACACCGGCCTCCTCCTCGCGCTGAAGGAAAAGTACGAAGCGGCCCGTGATACGCTCACTGCGCTGGCGGAATCGGATCCCTCGTCTCTGTACACGAACGACGCCATCGAGACGGCGTGGATCATCGAGGAGGCTCTCCAGTTCAAGTCGAAATCGTTGGGCGTGTTCATGTCGGCCCGGCAATCGGAGATGGCCGGCGACACGGCGGCCGTGATTGCCAAGTTCTTACAGATTGTCGATGGGCCGATGGGCGATCCCCTCCGCCCGCGGGCGCTGGTCAACCTCTCGACGGCCCAGTTCGAGTCCGGAGACCTGGAGGGCGCGCTCGCGCGTTTGGGGCAGTTTCAGAAGGAGTATCCGGACAGTCCCCTGCGTCCGGACGTGCAGCGCACCATCGCCAGAGTGTACGAGGTCGGTTACGGTCAGTACCGGAAGGCGCTCGAGGAATACGAAACGGTGCTTCTGATGTATCCGGACTACACTTTCCTGGATGAAGTGCGGAAAGAAGTCCGCAGGCTGCGCTACATCGTGGAGGGGGCGCGATGATACGTTCCCACGCGGTGACGCTGACGCGGGTCGTTCTGCTGGCCGCGGTCCTCGCGGTTGCGTCCCTGCCCGTCGACTCCCTTGCGCAGATGTTGCTGGTGCCGATGGACCTCACCCAGACCAACCACCTCAAGGCGTACGGGCTCGCCTATCGGGCACTGGAGAAAGGACACAGCGTCCAGTGGCTGCTGAATTATCGCGGCGGGAGTTTCATCATGCCGGCCGCGGAAGCGATCATTCTGGACGCGCGTATCAAGGACGTTTCGTTCGAGACCGTGAGCGGGGCGCAGGTGGCGGCGATCAACGCCGAAGTCGAGCAGAACAACATGGAGATCGTTCTGCTGGAGAAAGCGCCCAAGATCGCGGTGTACATCCCGCCGATGAAGCAGCCGTGGGACGATGCCGTGACCCTCGCGCTCACGTATGCGGAGATTCCCTACGACGATGTGTTCGACGAGGAAGTGCTGTCGGGAAAGCTCGCGAACTACGATTGGCTGCACCTTCATCACGAGGACTTCACGGGCCAGTACGGCAAGTTCTACGGGGCGTACCGCAACGCCGAGTGGTATCAGAACGAGCAGCGCGAGTCCGAAGAACGGGCGCGGAAGCTGGGATTCACCAAGGTGTCCGAAGAGAAGAAAGCGGTGGCGGAGAAAATACGCGAGTACGTCGTGGGCGGCGGGTTCATGTTCGCCATGTGCTCGGCGTGCGACAGCTACGACATCGCTCTTGCGGCGCGCGGCATCGACATCGTCCCGCCCGAATTCGACTACGACGGCATCACGCCGGGGTTCGAGGAGAAGCTGGACTACGACCACTGCTTCGCCTTCACCGGCTTCAAGCTCATCACCAATCCGTTCGTGTACGAGTTCTCCGACATCGACACCAGCGACTACGTGCAGGCGCGTGGCAGTGAAGCGGACTACTTCACGCTGTTCGAGTTCTCGGCAAAATACGATCCCGTGCCGACGATGCTCACGCAGAACCACGCCAACGTGATTAAAGGGTTTCTCGGTCAGACCACGGGATTCAAGCGAAGCCTGGTCAAGAAGAGCGCCGTGATCCTGGGCGAGGATCAGGTCCACGGTGAGATCAAGTACCTGCACGGGAACTTCGGTCGGGGGACGTTCACGTACCTGGGCGGGCACGACCCCGAGGACTACCAGCATGCCGTCGGGGACCCGCCGACGGACCTGTCCCTCCATGTCGACTCTCCGGGCTACCGCCTGATCCTCAACAACGTCCTCTTCCCCGCGGCCAAGAAGAAGAAAATGAAGACGTGAGCCTCCTGGGGCCTTCGATTCAGCGCACCGAAAACGCCCACTGCACGAAGGCTCCACCGTCGGTATCGGTGAGCCGGATGGTGTACGCGTTCGGTTCGAACGTGACGGGGTCGATGCGCAGATTGAGTACCGCCCCCTCGAGGAGTGTCAGATCCAGGGGCGATCTCCATACCGTTCGCCCCTCGGCGTCGTCGATCCGCACCTCGAAAGGAACCGGACTGTCCGGCTCCAAATCCATGTTGAGTTGCAGGACCACCGGGCCGGCCTCCCGGAACACCACCGTCAGGGTGGTAGAGGAAGCGCCGCGCGTTTCCGTGTGTGGAAGGGGGGGGATCGAAAGCACGTCGTATTGGGAGGCGGTGGCATCAGCTTGGGGGAGCAGGGCGGCGGAAGCGACCGCGGTTCTCGAGCCGCGCAGGGCCCGGCCGAGGTGGGACTGCGTCGCCGGTCGCAGGACGTTGATCGCGACCAATACAGCCAGGATCACGATCGGCACGAAGATCACCGGCGATC
>JBGSIK010000372.1:0-3980 GCA_041742575.1 Candidatus Krumholzibacteriia bacterium | reverse complement strand
GCGCCTGCTCGATGCCATGCTTTTAGCGGTAAAGAGGTGACTATGATTAAACGTGTCGTTCTTAGGAACTTCAAACGGTTTGTAGACCAGGCATTTGAGCTCCCAGACTCCGTCATCCTGGCAGGTCCCAACAATGCAGGTAAATCCACGCTGCTGCAGGCTATAGCAACGTGGAAATTGGGTCTCGATCGATGGGTGGCGCTGAAAAAAAGCAGCAAGGCGGTCAAGAGGTCTGGGGCCCCGATCTCGCGTGCCGATTTTACTGCTGTTCCTCTTCGTGAGATGAACCTTCTTTGGGAAGACCGGCGCGTGTCGGGCAGCGCAGAAAAACCAGGGGCCCCGCGCCTAATCGAGATCTTGTTGGACGGGGAGACAGACAAGAAGCCGTGGTCATGCGGCCTTGAATTCCAGTACGCAAACCCCGAACTTGTCTATGTCCGGCCGCTGGGAGCCAAGAGTTTGCCGCAGGAAGAAATACGATCCTTCCCGGACCCTAACGGCGCACGGCTTGAAGTTATTCATGTACCCCCTCTTTCGGGGATCGAACGGGATGAGCCGCGGCGCGACCGGGGCATGCAGGATCTATTGATAGGTCAGGGTCGGCCGGGCGAGGTCCTTCGGAATTTGCTTTGGGAAATCGCGCAGAACCGCAAGGAGGATTGGAATGCACTCGTAGCGCATGTACAGGGACTCTTCCAGATCGAGGTTCTTGAGCCGTCATATTCCCCTGCGCAGCCCTTCATTGTCTGTGAGTACCGGGAAACAAAGCACGACAGGCCGCTTGATCTTGCTAACGCCGGTAGCGGGACGCTCCAGGTGTTGTTACTTCTTGCGTTTTTCTACGCACGTCCGGCGACGGTGATCTTGCTTGATGAACCTGACGCTCACCAGCACGTCATTCTCCAGAAACAGGTCTACGACTTGATCCGGAAGGTGGCGCGCGAGCGAGGTGGACAGCTTGTCGTTGCGACGCATTCGGAGGTTGTGCTGGACTCTACGGAGCCCACCCGTGTACTTGGATTCTACGGCACAACCCCACGCACCTTGGCGAGCGATGTGGAACGCGATCAGCTCCGCGAAGCTCTTAAGCGGGTCACCACAACCGAACTCCTTCTCGGCAGTGAAGTAGGGGCTGTTTTGTATGTCGAAAGTGAGACGGACGAGAAAATCATTGGCGAGTGGGCACGCATTCTCGAGCACCGCGCCGAGCAATTCTTCAAGCGTCCTTTTGTTCATTGGCTCGGGGGAAGAAGTCTCCACGAGGCCAGAGGGCATTTTTTCGCCTTGCGCGCGGCGTTTCCGGGAATAAGAGGATTATGCATCTTGGATGGAGATAATCGCGAAGAACCCGATGACGAAATGACCAAAGCGGGACTTCGTGTTCTTCGCTGGCGCCGGCACGAGATAGAGAACTACCTGTTACGCCCAGAATTGATAAAACGCTTCGTCAATTTCCCCCTCGTAGATGGGCAAATCGAAGAGAAATTCTGGGAGCAGGTTCCAAGCGGTACAGATCTTTTTGCCGATCATGTATCCCTGGTGCGCATAAAGGCGAGTGAAGAGTTCCTCGTGCCGCTGCTCAAGATGGTGGGGAGGGAAACTCCTAAGAAAGACCTTTATCTTCTTGCGGCAACAATGACGGACGAAGAGATACATCCGGAAGTTCGTGAGAAGCTCGACGTAATAGCGGAGGAGCTGAACCCAACCGGAGCGGAGGATTGACGAAAATGGAACCCTGGTACAAGGTCGCTACACCACGCAAGGAGGTCCGCGAGGGGCGGTCCTTCAACCCTGACGAGTTCGCCATCCACCTGGAGCAAGTGATCGCCAAGACAGCTCCGGAGGACTACCGGGAGCCCGAGCAGTTCTTTGCACGGACGTGCTTCACGCGGGCGCTGCGCGAGCACGGTGGGATGGTGCTCCGGCGGCTATCCGGAGAGACGGCGAATACGGCTCCCGTCATGACGCTCATCACGCAGTTCGGTGGCGGAAAGACTCACACGCTGACGGCTTTGTATCACATCGTTACCAACGCCGCGGAAGCGAAAGAGTACAACGGCGTCGCGGGCCTGATCTCAGAGGCCCACATCAAGACCGTACCGAAAGCGAGAGTCGCTGCCTTTGTCGGCAATGCCTGGGACCCGCAGGAGGGCAGGGAGACTCCTTGGATCGACGTCGCTCGGCAGTTGGCCGGAGACCAGGGTGTGAAAGAACTCGGCGCCGCGGCAAAGACGACGCCCCCGGGAACCGACGCACTGAGCCGCGTCTTCAAAGCGGCGGGCGGCCCAGTGCTCCTCCTTTTTGACGAGGTGCTGAACTTTCTGAATCGCCACCGCGGTATGGCCGACCAATTTTACGCCTTCCTTCAAAACCTGACTGTGGCGACGACTGCCACCACGCATGGAGCGGCGGTCATCAGCCTGCCCCGGAGTCAGGTGGAGATGACGGACTGGGATATGCAGTGGCAGGAGAAGATCACGAAGGTCGTCCGTCGGGTGGCTAAGGACCTCATCGCGAACGACGAAACTGAGATCAGCGAGGTCATTCGGCGCCGCCTCTTCGAGGATGTCGGCAGCGATCGGGTCCGGAAGAACGTTTCGAAGAGCTATGCCGACTGGTGTTTCGAGCGCCGCGCGCAGCTACCGCCCGAATGGACGGCCGTGGACAGTTCCACAACAGAGGCCAAGTCGAGGGAATATCTGCGGGGACGGTTCGAGGTCTGCTATCCGTTCCATCCCGCAACGCTTTCCGTGTTCCAGCGGAAGTGGCAGGCGCTTTCGCAGTATCAGCAGACGCGCGGGACGCTCGCCATGCTCGCGCAGTGGATTTCTTGGGCGTACCGCACGAGCTTCACGGAAGCCCGTCGCGAGCCGCTCATCACGCTCGGCTCCGCGCCCCTGGAGGTGCCGGAATTCCGGAGCGTCGTGCTCGGGCAACTCGGCGAATCTCGACTCGTGGCGGCAATCGACTCGGACATCTCTGGTGCGCAGTCTCACGCCCGGGCGCTCGACGCCGACACCAAAGACGCCCTGAAAAACATCCACCGGCGCGTGGGAACAGCCATGCTCTTTGAGTCCTCTGGCGGACAGGTGGACAAGGTGGCCCACCTCCCGGAACTGCGGTTTGCTCTCGGGGAGCCCGGGGTGGATACGACCTCCGTGGACACCGCGGCGTTCACGCTGGAGGACAAGTCATACTTCATCCGGCGTGTCGGCTCGGATGGCTTCAAGATCAGTCATCAACCGACCATGAAGAAAGTCGTGAACGACCGTCGCGCTTCCCTCGACGAGGATACCGAGATCAAACCCGAGATGCGCAAGCTCATCCAGAAGGAGTTTGGCCGCGGGGCGAGTATCCCGATCGTGCCGTTCCCAGAAGACGGCGCGGCCGTCCAAGACACGCCGAAACTCACGCTCGTTGTGGTCGAAGCGGAGTCCGAATGGACGGGAACCGGCTCACTGAGGGAGCAGATCGCGGAATGGACGAAGCAGAGGGCAAATTCGCCGCGCCTTTATCCAGGATCGCTCGTCTGGTGTTTGAAAAAGCCCGGTCGCGAGTTCCGGGAGAAGGTCGAGCTATGTCTCGCCTGGAAGCGCGTCGGCAAGGAGATCACTGAAGGAACGCTCGGTGGCGACTTCGACCGCGCCGATCGGGCAGAGCTTCAATCGAAGGTGACCGATGCCGAAGAGGCCGCCAAAGATGAGGTGTGGGGTGGGTATCGGTTTGTGATCATCGCGGACAACCACGAGCCGGATGGACTGAAAGAGATCGACCTCGGCGCAGGGCATTCAAGCGGCGGCGAAACACTTTGCGGGCGCGTGATCACCGCCTTGAAATCAGGGGCGCTGTTGAGCGAGACCGTCGGGGCCGCTTACATCGAGCGCAACTGGCCGCCCGCTTTCAAGGAAAGCGGCGCGTGGCCGCTCGCGAGCCTCAGACAGAGCTTCCTCAACGGCTCTTTGACCCGCCTGCTCGACCCG
>JBGSIK010000371.1:0-8668 GCA_041742575.1 Candidatus Krumholzibacteriia bacterium | reverse complement strand
CGGCCAGAGGCGCCGTGAAGCGCCGTTCGATGTTCACACGCGCGCCGCCGGCCTCCTTCATGTAAATATGGAAGAGCGAGCGGTGGGAATCGAAAAAGCCGAGAACCCCTTCGATGAGCCCGTCGATGCACTCCGCCGCCGGGAGCCCGCGGCCGGCCGCGACGGAATTTTCAACGAGGTCCATGAGCTCCTTCCCCTCCCGTATCATCACCGCCTCGAAAAGAGCCTCCTTGTTGCCGACCACGTTGTAGATGTGTCCCACGCTGAAACCGGATGCCTCGGCGATCCCGTTCATGGACGCGCCCTCATAACCCTTGGCGGCAAACACATCGAGAGCCGCATCCAATATCCCGCCGCGCTGCCAACCCAGCTCGGCGGCTTTTCGCTTCTCACGCGGCTTCATGGATCCTCGCTCCCCGGGGCAAATCTCAGTATGTTCTTGAATCGAGATTCAAACGCTGAACAGTCGTTCCAATATAAGGCACCACCACCCCGGAGTCAATGCGCATGTTTGTATATGCACTGCACGGGCATCGAGTTACATGACATCGACCAAGGGGAGTCTCTTGTTTCCCGCAACAGCTTGGAGTAAAATGGGTTAGTCACAAAAGCGCGATAACGCGCCTTCCTCACGCAGCTTTTCATCAGGGGGGTTCCGGTGAAAAGTCATCCCGCCGTGATTGCGTTACTCGTGTGCATTCCCCTCGTTTGTGCTTTTGAGCCTCGATCCGTTTTCGGAGCTGCGCCCGGGCCGAGTGTGGCGAGGTACGCGCGGCCCGATGGCCGGATGGACCTCGAGGCGATGCGCGCATCCGGCTATCAAGGAGCGCTCGATCTCGAGGGATACGATGTGCGTTTGGACCGGAGATCCGGCGAGCCGGTGGTGCGCCGGTCGGACTCCGTGCGCGCCCAGGAGAATCCGGATGATGCATATTGGGCAGAAGGGTTTGACGTACCCGGTATAGGGGGGCCGATCCATGCGCTTACCGTATTTGAAGACAAGCTGATCGCGGGGGGTTGGTTCAACGCCGCTGGGGATGTTGGGGCGAATTGCGTCGCCGCTTGGGATGGGTCTGCTTGGTCGGAACTCGGGTCGGGATGGGATGGGACCGTTTCTGCCCTGACCGTTTATGACAACAAGCTCGTTGCGGGAGGATGGTTTACCACCGCAGGCGGTGTTGAGGCCAATTACATCGCGATCTGGGACGGGTCTTCCTGGTCGGCACTCGGGTCCGGGATGACCTGGTCTGTCGGTTCTCTGACTGTCTATGACAACAAGCTGATCGCGGGGGGCGGATTCGGGACTGCAGGCGGTGTTGAGGCGAATCGCATCGCCGCCTGGGACGGATCTACGTGGTCGTTGCTTCCGACGGGCGATGACATAGTTATCGGGGCTATGGCCACTTATGATAACAAGCTCATAGCTGGAGGGCAGTTCAACGCGATAGCCGGCATCGCGGCCAATAACATTGTCGCTTGGGATGGGTCTGCTTGGTCGGCACTCGGGCCCGGAGGGATCAATAACACCGTCTCAGCCCTAACCGTTTATGACAATGCGCTCGTCGCGGGAGGATCATTCATCACTGCAGGCGACGTTGAAGCGAATCACATCGCCGCCTGGGATGGGTCTGCCTGGTTGGCACTCCAATCAGGCATGAATGGGTCTGTGCTCGCGCTGACGGCTTATGACAACAAGCTCATCGCCGGAGGGCAATTCTCGGAAGCCGACGGTCTCGAGGTGAACTACATCGCCGCGTGGGACGGGCGCCTCTGGTGGCCACTCGGCTCGGGAATGGATCACTCTGTCTATGCGCTGTCACTCTATGACAACAAGCTCGTGGCAGGCGGAGAGTTTTCGACGGCGGGCGGCGTCGGGGCAAAGGGGATAGCCACATGGGACGGTTCTGCTTGGTCTTGGCTTGGGTCGGGGATGCGTTTTGGAGTTTATCCCGGGTTTGTGTATGCGCTCGCCGTTTATGACAACAAGCTCATAGCGGGGGGATGGTTTACCACCGCTGGCGGTGTGGGAGCCAATTATGTCGCCGCGTGGGACGGCTCCACTTGGTCGCCATTGGGCTCTGGATTGAGCGGATTATCTTCTTACGAGCCAGAGGTGCTTGCTTTGGCTGTCTATGACAACAAGCTGATAGCAGGCGGAGCATTTACCAATGCTGGTGGTGCCGGGGCCAATTGCATTGCCGCATGGGACGGATCTGCTTGGTCGGCGCTCGGGTCCGGGATGGATGATTGGGTGCAGGCCCTGACGGTGTATGACAACAAGCTCATAGCGGGAGGATTGTTTTGGGAGGCCGGCGGTGTCGAGGCGAATCACATCGCCGTGTGGAACGGATCAGCCTGGTCTCCACTCGGGTCGGGGGCGGATTGGTGGGTTCACGAACTCAGTGTCTACAACAACACGCTGATGGTCGGCGGGGAGTTTACCTCTGCCGGCAACAAGGCGTCCGGCCACATCGCTCAGTGGACCAAGCACACTTCCACGGCCACGCTGCTCCAGAGCTTCGCTGCGTCACACCAAGGTTCCGCAATCGAGATTGAATGGGAGCTTTCGGAGCAGGTCCCGAACGAGAGCTTCGTAGTCGAGCGTGCCGAGAGAGCCGTGGAGCGCAGTGGGAGTCCCGGTGACTTCGTCGAGCTCCACGGCGCTCAGATCGCCGAGAACGACCTGCACTACAGCTTCAACGATTCAGACATCGAGCCGGGCATGACCTACCGCTACCGCGTCGCACTTCGCAGCGAAGTCGGCTTCCGAGAAGTCCTCTTCGAGACCGAAGCGATCGCGATTCCTGCCCTGGCGCTCACGCTCTATCAGAATCAGCCCAATCCCTTCAATCCATCGACCATGATCCGGTACTATTTGCCGGAGGATACGGAAGTGACGCTCGGGGTGTACGACGCCGCGGGGCGTTTGGTGGTGAGCTTGGCGGAGCGGGAGAAGCAACCGGGTGGGTATCACGAGCTAGAATGGAACGGCCGTGACTCAAGGGGCAAAGCGGTCGCGAGCGGGGTCTATTTCTGCCGTCTGGGAGCGGGCAAGCAGACGCGGACCCTGAAAATAATCTTGTTGCGGTGATGAATCACTCCGGAACCGAAAGTGCATCCGGTCACGCAGGAACCGGCCAGACATCTGGCATGACCACGAACCGGCATGCGGACGGATCGTTATGGCTCCGTCACGCCGCCGGTCTTGTTCGCACGAAATTAATTTCGGTCCTCTGACAAAAATGATTTGACAAGAATTTCGGGGACGGCTGCCTCGACTCTCGAATCTTCTCCGAATAGCCTCCTGTTCTCTGCTTACGCCTTCATAGCAACAGGCTTTTTTCAGTTTTGACTTTTTTCTTGTCTCACCTCGGCTCCGGCGTCCCTGCGCCGCGTACGGAAGCCCAAAACCCGCGTGTTATATTAAAAACAAATCCTGCAACCCACCTCCCAGGTTGCTCGTGTCGTGCCATACAACAACCGGGAGGTCTTCGATGCATGCTCTCAAGAGTCTCTCCGACCGGGAACTCGTCTCTCGCCTGCGGACACTCGTCGAGAAAGAAAAGTCCCTTACACTGGAAATCGTCTCTCACCTGGTCGAAGTCGCCCGCCGGGGACTTCACTTGGGAAGGGGCTATGGCTCGCTTTATGACTACTGCCGGGGGGAACTGGGGTACTCGGACGCCTCGGCTTGGCGGAGGGTCAGGACAGCGCAGGCGATTCTTCGCTGCCCGGATGCCTGGGAGCGTCTCGTGGAGGGCCGTGTGACGTTGTGCACGCTGGCGCGAGTGCAGAAGTTCATCACGCCCAAGGTGCTCGAAGAGATCTGCGGGAAGTCGCAGGCAGAAGTCGAATTGATCGCGGCGCGCTATGACGCCAAGGGGGTCTCGCCCGACCGGATGAGACCGGTGATGGTGCCGAAGGCCGTGAAGCCCGCGCCGGTCCTCACGCCGGCCGCCGCCTGTACATGCGACCGCGCGGTGACCGACACAAAAGAGACCGACGAGGGACTTCGCAGCGAAGTCTGTCCTTGGGAGCAACCGGACGTGCGTGGACATCGCGGCGAAGTCGACATCTCGAGCGAAGAGACGCTACCGCCACTTCGCAGCGAAGTCGCGTCGCCGGACCTGGAGACCACACCTCCACTTCGCAGCGAAGTCACTTCCTCGGGCCATGAGAACCTCCCCGGACTTCGCAGCGAAGTCACTGCCTCCGGTCAAGGGACGCTCACTTCACTTCGCAGCGAAGTCCGTGACGAACGCGGCACGCGCCAGGAGTTCGAGAAAAAATGGAAGGTCGAGGCCGTGATCTCAGACCAGGTCAAGGCCAAGCTGGATCGGTGCAAGTCCTTGCTGTCCAGTAAGTATCCCCGGGGCATCGATTACGATACTCTGTTCAGTGAGCTCTCGGAGGCGTTTCTGGAGCGCATGGACCCCGAGCGCAAGAAAGAACGACGCGAAAAGAAGAAAGCCAACCGGAAGCACCCGGGGAAGGCGGCCGTGAAGACACCGGCGAAGGAGAGTCCCTCACGGCATATTCCGGCGAGTGTGAAAGAACAGGTGTGGACCCGCGACAAGGGCCGGTGCGCGTACGTCGGGACCCACGGCAAGCGGTGCAACTCGAAGTTTGGATTGCAGATCGATCATTTCCCCATTCCCTTTGCACGCGGAGGGCCGAGCAAGGCCAGCAATTTGCGATTATTATGCGCGCGGCATAATCGCTATACCGCCGAACAAACGTTCGGAGGCCTGTGCCCCGGCAGGCGCGCGGCGCCAGCGGATAGCGGCAACCAGAGAGCGCCGATCACACACCGACGAGAGTAGCCGCTTCGACACGCCGCGCTCCCTACGGGGTTCGAACGATACGAACTTCTGATGATTCGCAGTGTTGGCGGAATCCTGTGGGCAGAAAACAACCCGACCACCGAGTGCGCTGACGTCTCAGCAGCCGGGTTTTTTTATTCTTAGCACACTCTGCCGGCGAGCCTGCGCCGGCTGCAACCGATCCGAGCCCCTACATGCTCCGCCGGTACTGCCCGCCCACGTGGAAGAGCGACTCGGTGATCTGGCCGATCGGGCAGTACTTGCACGCTTCCATGAGCTGCTCGAACATATTGCGGTTGTTGATCGCCGCCAGCTGCACTCCCCGCAGATGCTCCTTCTGCTCGTCGGGATACGCGCGCCGCAAGTTCTCGACCGTGGCGATTTGATTCTCTCTCTCCTCAGGCGTGCTGCGTATGACCTCCTGGGGCACAATCGTGGGCGAACCGCTGGAAGAGAGGTACGTGTTGACGCCGATGAGGGGATACTCCCCTGAGTGCTTGAGCATCTCGTAGTAGAGGCTTTCCTCCTGGATCTTGCTCCGTTGATACATGGTCTCCATCGCGCCCAACACTCCGCCCCTCTCGGTGATGCGATCGTATTCCGCGAGCACCGCCTGCTCCACAAGATCGGTCAGCTCCTCGATCACGAACGACCCCTGCATGGGGTTCTCGTTCTTCGCCAGCCCCAGCTCGTGGTTGATGATGAGCTGTATCGCCATCGCCCGCCGCACCGACTCCTCCGTCGGCGTCGTGATCGCCTCGTCGTATGCATTCGTGTGGAGGGAGTTGCAGTTGTCGTATATAGCGTACAAGGCCTGGAGCGTGGTGCGGATGTCGTTGAACGCGATTTCCTGCGCGTGCAGCGATCGGCCCGAAGTCTGGATGTGGTACTTGAGCATCTGCGACCTCTCGTCGGCGCCGTACTTGAGCTTCATGGCCTTGGACCATATGCGGCGGGCCACGCGCCCGATCACCGCGTACTCGGGATCGATGCCGTTGGAGAAGGAGAACGAGAGATTGGGGCCGAACTCGTTGATGTCCATCCCGCGCGAGAGGTAGTACTCGACGTAGGTAAACCCGTTGGCGAGCGTGAAGGCGAGCTGCGTGATCGGGTTCGCGCCGGCTTCGGCGATGTGGTAGCCCGAAATGGACACGGAGTAGAAGTTCCGCACGTTGTGGTCGATGAAGTACTGCTGGACGTCGCCCATGAGACGGAGAGCGAATTCGGTGGAGAAGATGCAGGTGTTCTGGGCCTGGTCCTCCTTGAGGATGTCGGCCTGAACGGTGCCGCGAACAACATTGAGCGTTCTCGCCTTGATCTCCTCGTACACGTCCCTGGGCAGCACCTGGTCGCCCGTCACACCGAGGAGCATGAGGCCCAGGCCGTCGTTTCCTCTCGGGAGATCGCCGTGGTAGCGCGGTCTCTCCACGCCCTTCTTCCGGTAGATCTCCTCTATTTTACGCTCCGCCTCCGCCACGAGACCCTTTTCCCGAATGTAGCGCTCGCACTGCTGATCGATGGCGGCGTTCATGAAGAAGCCCAGCATCATCGGCGCCGGCCCGTTGATGGTCATGGATACGGAAGTCTTGGAATCGCAGAGGTCGAATCCCGAGTAGAGCCTTTTGGCGTCGTCGAGGCAACAGATGGAGACTCCCGAGTTCCCGATCTTACCGTAGATGTCCGGCCGCCGGTCGGGGTCGTGCCCGTAGAGAGTCACCGAGTCGAACGCGGTCGAGAGCCGGATCGCGGGCATGTCGAAACTCACGTAATGGAAGCGGCGGTTGGTGCGCTCGGGGCCACCTTCACCGGCGAACATGCGCGTGGGATCCTCCCACCGTCGTTTGAAGGGAAAGAGCCCGGCCGTGTACGGGAACTCCCCCGGCACGTTTTCCTGCAAGCTCCAGCGCAGAATCTCGCCCCACGCCTCGTATTTCGGAAGAGCAACCCTCGGCACCTGGGTGTGGGAAAGGCTTTCGGTGTGCGTCTGCACCTTGATTTCTTGCCCGCGCACTTCGTAGCGGTACTCCGGCGTCCGGTATCTCGCCTTCTTCTGGTCCCATCCGTCCAGGATCGCCCGATTGCGCGGGTCGAAGTCGAGTGCGACCTTCTCGTAGGCGGCCACGAGCTCCGCGATCAGCCGGTCCTTCCCTTCAGCGTCGCTCTCGCGAATGGTGTCGATCGCCTTGCGCAGGCCGTAGAGCTTTTGCGCCACGGCGCACTGTTCCTCCGCCCACTTGTCGTAGTCGCGAATGGTCTCGGCGATCTCGGAGAGGTAGCGCACGCGCGCCGGCGGGATGATGTAGACCTTCTCCGTCATCTCGTCCGTGATCTCGAAACGGCTTTCGAGATCCGCGCCCGTCTTGGCGACGATCTTCGCCATCACCGCCTGGTAGAGCCGGTTCACGCCGGGATCGTTGAACTGCGAGGCGATGGTGCCGAATATCGGCAGGTCCTCGTCACGCGCTTCGAAGAGCTGGTGATTCCGCTTGTACTGCTTGCGCACGTCCCGGAGCGCGTCCCCCGCCCCCTGCTTGTCGAACTTGTTGATGGCGATCAAGTCGGCAAAATCGAGCATGTCGATCTTCTCGAGCTGCGTGGCCGCACCGTAGTCCGGCGTCATGACGTAGAGGCTCACATCGGAATGGTCCACGATCTCCGTGTCCGACTGCCCGATGCCGGAAGTCTCCAGGATCACGATGTCGAAGCCGGCGGCCTTCAAGACCTGTATGGCCTCGCTCACGTGTTTCGAAAGGGCCAGGTTCGATTGCCGCGTGGCGAGCGACCGCATGTACACGCGCCCGCTCCGGATCGAGTTCATGCGGATGCGGTCGCCGAGGAGCGCCCCGCCCGTCTTGCGCTTCGAAGGATCGACCGAGACGATACCGATGGTTTTATCCGCGAAGTCGATCAGGAAACGGCGCACGATCTCGTCCACGAGCGACGACTTGCCGGATCCGCCCGTGCCGGTGATCCCCAACACCGGAGTTTTTGCGGCGGCCGCCAGCTTGTGGACCTTCTCCAGGTTCTCCCGGGCCCTTTCGGGAAAGTTCTCGGCGGCGGAAATGACGCGGGCGATTGCGAGCGGGTTCCTGGCCTCGAGCATGTCGAACGCGCCGTCGAGACTCGCGCCGGTGGGGAAATCGCTCTTCTCCACCAGATCGTTGATCATGCCCTGTAACCCCATCTCGCGCCCATCGTCCGGCGAGTAAATGCGCGCGATGCCGTAATCGTGGAGTTCCTTCATCTCTTCCGGGAGGATGACGCCCCCGCCGCCACCGAAGATCTTGATGTGCCCGGCCCCGCGCTCCTTCAAGAGATCGTGCATGTACTTGAAGTACTCGAGGTGCCCACCCTGATAGGAGGTCATCGCGATCGCCTGCACGTCCTCCTGGATCGCCGTGTCCACGACCTCCTCGACGCTGCGGTCGTGACCGAGGTGAATCACCTCCACACCGGTGCGCTGGATGATCCGGCGCATGATGTTGATGGCGGCGTCGTGTCCATCGAAGAGGGACGCCGCGGTGACGATGCGGACTTTGTTCTTGGGCTTATAAGCTTCGGTCACTTTCATATCGATAGATCCGTGTTGGAGACGCAATTGCGTGCGGGGTGCGCGATCATTGGATTAACGCGCTAATTGTATTAAATAACACCCGGTTCCGGCAAGCCCCGGCGTCCCTTGGGCGGAACGGACGTTCGGGAGGCTCCCAACGGGATTCCCGGGTTGCCGCCTGCGCCGGGCGCCTTACTCCGGCTCGACCAACCTCGTGAGGTTAGCATCGTCGGACGGGCGTGTAAACCGCGGAGAAAAGCCCCGCCCTGGGGCGACTCACGCCGGCGCTCAC
>JBGSIK010000370.1:0-8472 GCA_041742575.1 Candidatus Krumholzibacteriia bacterium | reverse complement strand
GCGGCACGGGCTCCTGGTGGTCGCCGACGCCGCGCAGGCGCACGGCTCGTCCATCAATGGCGACCCCCGCGCCATACTGGGGGATCTCACCACGTTCAGTTTCTACCCGGGAAAGAACTTGGGCGCGTACGGTGACGCCGGCATGATCGTGACCGACGATCCCAAACTGGCCGAGCGCATGCGTGGCCTGAGCAACCACGGACGGCAGGACAAGTACTACCACTTCGCCGAAGGTTGGAACTACCGGTTGGACGGCATACAAGCGGCGATCCTGGACGTGAAGCTCCGGCACTTGGAGGAATGGACCGAACGGCGCCGGAGCCGGGCGGCTCGCTACAATGCCGGATTCGAGAACCACGACGGCGTGCGTCCCGTCGCGGAGGTCCGTGGGCGTCGGCATGTATACCATCTGTACGTGGTGCGTGTTCGGGACCGGGAAGGACTCGGAACGGAGCTCAAGAAGCTGGGGATATCGACGGGCATTCACTATCCGGTGCCGCTGCACCTGCAACCGGCCTACGCTTACCTCGAGTACTCGAAGGGCGACTTCCCGATAGGGGAGCGTTGCGCCGAAGAGATCATCTCACTCCCGATGTTCCCGGAACTCACCGATGAAATGGTCGATGAGGTCGTGCGATCGGCCAGCAGGATCGTGTCCGGGATGAAGACGTAGCCGACTGCCGGGAGGACTCGATCCACCGAGAGGGATACCGCCGGTCCGCGCATAAGTAGTTCGACATCGCGGTCGTATTCGGCGGCACTTGTCTTTGTGGTCAAGGCGGTGCGGCGCGCTCAGGCGGGCGGCATTACGATCGCGGTAGCCCCGCTGTTTCTTCCCGCCCGTTACCGTCAGAACGATCCGTCGATGCTGAAGAGGTAACGGAACCGGGTTTTCTCGGTTTCGCCGAAGTTGATCTCCGGATGGTTGACCCACACCGGGATGTCGAGACGGAGCGTGAGGTCCCAGAAGGGGAACACCCGCCTCGACCTGAATCCCACTCCGGCGTCCATCAGCGCCCAGTCGAGAAAACCCTGATCGACAAGCGCTCCCACGCGGCCGCTCGATTTTATCGGGTTGCCTGCGTCCATGGCGGTGCCCGCGTCGAAAAACCCGTACCACGAGATCGAACCAACGAGCGGGCGGACCAGTGTCTCCAGCGCGAACAGAGGGAGATGCGACCCGGCCTCGAGGTTCAATGCGACGAGCCGGTTCACGCCGAAGCTGCCGGCAGCATACCCGCGGAGATTCCCATCACCGCTCTGATGGTAGTTGAGATCGTCCCAGACGGCGCCGGGGCTCCTGAGCCAGAACAGTTTCTCGTTCTCGAGCGGGCCCGCGCCCGCCAGGCCGAACTTTCTCTGCACGGGCGCGTTTCCTCCCGCGAGACCCAGGAAGAGGCGAAGCCGCGCGTCGACGGGCACGAGCTGCCCCCGCGTGTAGAAACGCGCGCTGGTGGTGAAGCGCTCGTACTTGTGGTCGCCGCCCCACCACTCGCGTCCAAACTTGAGGCCGAAGTCGAATGCGGCCAGCAGGATGTCGGCCTCCGGGTATACGCCGTATGCGAGATACGGACCGATGTCGATCCGGTTGGTATCGTAGATCTCCGGACTCGTGAGGTAGCGGGGATCGGTGAGTTCATGGAAATCGAAACCCAGAATCAGCTTGTGCGTGGGGGGGGAGAGGAGTGTCACTCGCCTGCGGACGACAAGTGAAGCGTCGAAATCCCGCCGGCCCTCCATCTTGTAACCGGAAAGCTGAAAAACGCTGTTGTTGCCGAACAATCGCAGCCGGTGCTCGTATGACGCCGAGAAGTCCACCCGGTCGCTCAAGAACCCGTAGTAAACCCCGAGCCGGAACCGCGGGGGGGCTCCGAGGTAGCTGCCCTGGATCACGTAACCCGCCTTGAGCCCGTCGACGTTGTTGTACCACGCGCCCGGCCGATGCCGGATCTGATAGCCCCATTCGGGATAGTAGTCATTGCCGGGCCAGTCGATCTGGAAATCGCGCCGGCGGGGAAGGAAGTTGTCGGCGAAGGCCACGTCGAAGATCTCGTTTTCGGGATTCACGGCGGCGCGCTTCGGCTTTGCCGGGAGGTCGAACGTGCGCTCTATGGTCCGGAGCTTGCCGTCGATCCGGAATGTCTCGCGCTCCCCGTTGTCGAGGTCGAAGGCGACGTCGATCGGGCAAAACAGCTCGCCCTCGCGCCGCACCACGACGTTGGCGTCATATCCGCCGTCTGCCCGCTTGGTGGCGTTCATCTTGTCGAGCCGGTAGTCGCAGGTTTTCCTGGTGTACAGCCACTGTTCGAACAGAAGCGAAAGGTCGCGACCCGACAGGTCCTCGCAAACCTTGCGGAAGCGCGCCTCGTTCACGTGTTTGAATTTCCAGCGGTCGTAGTACTCGCGCAGGATGGCATCGAAGGTGTCGGCGCCGACCTCGGAACGGAGCGCGTTCAAGAACAGCGCGGCTTTGGTATACACGTGATCGTAGTAGGAGTTGACGAACTCCTCCGCCGAGCCGGCCACGCGTTCACCGTACCGGTTTCGCAAGAGATCCCCGACTTCGCGACGCGCCTGGTCGCCCAGCGTGTACTGGGGCGTCATGCGCTGGTACCAGTTCCACGAACTGCGATCCCCATACGGTCCGTACCGCTCGGTCAGGTACCAGGCGCTCAAGAAAGTAGCGAATCCCTCGTCCAGCCACGCCTCGTTGCGTTCGTCGTTGGCGAGCGCCCCGTAGAAGTAGATGTGGCCGACTTCGTGCAGGACGAGGCTCTCGCTCACGTACCCGTTCATGACCAACATCGGGTACTCCATCCCCCAGTCGTTGAGCGCATCGACCACACTCACCTGAGGGTATGGATAAGGGCCGATCTTCTTCGAGAGCCATTCGATCGCCCGCAGCGCGTGGACGAGCGTGGTGTCACGCCAGTCCTGCTCGTGCTGCTTGCGATAGAACACGCGGACCTTGGTGTCGTTCCACGTGCTGTCCTGCACCACGAAATCGGGATCCGCGCACCAGGCGAAGTCGTGGACGTTCTCGGCGTGAAAGTGAACCGTTTTGCGCCCGGCCGGTTCGGATGGGCCCCCGCCTCCGCGGCGGGAGTCGCCGGACCGGTTGTAATCCCAGCCGGCGTCCCCGCTCACGACCGCACCGGTCGCCGCGACCACGTACTGCGAGGGGACGTCGATGGCAACATCGAATGTTCCGAACTCGCCGTAGAATTCTCCCCACGCGATGAACTTGTCGGGGTGGAAACCGTTCTCGTCGTACACCACCACTTTGGGATACCACTGCGACATGTCGTAGTGCGCGCCCTGATAACCGCCCCGCCCCAGAATCTTCGGCACCTTCTCCCGGAACTCGAGCCGGATCTCCATCGTCGATCCCGGCGGCAGCGGCCGCGGGAGTCTCAGACGCGCGATGGTGTCGTCCACCTCCACGCCGACCGGCCCGGCGTCGACAGTGACGTTTGCAATCTCGAGAAAGCTCCGGTTTTCCTCAGGGATGTCGGAGAGCGTGAAGTTGAAACGCCGCGCGTAATCGCGGATGAAAGCCGACTCCTTGGAACGCAGCGCGTTGGGGTAGAGGTGCAGGTAGAGATCGGCGAGCGTGTCGGGGGAGTTGTTCGTGTACCGGATGGTCTCGTCGCCGGTCAGCATCTTCGCGTCGGTGTCGAGATTCGCACGGATCGTGTAATGGACGTCCTGCTGGAAATAGCCGGCCGTCGGCGCCGGCTCGGAGGCCCCGAGCGCCACGGACACGGCCGCGCAAAGGCCCAGGGCCGAGATGAAAACTGTCTTCGTCCGCCGTTTCATGAAGTCGTCCGCCGCGCGCAGAGCGCATCTTGGGCGGCGTGATCACCAACCGTAGCACGAAACGGTGTGTGGGTTCCAGTTTTTCGTCCTTACGGCCGTTTCGGGGTCGAGATCCCGAATTTCTTCATTCGGTAAAGGAGCACGTGCCTCGGGACCCCCAAGCGGCGAGCGGCGCGGGATTTGTTCCAACCCGTGGCTTCCAGTGCCTGCGCGATCGCCTGCCGCTCCATCTCGGGGAGAGTTGTGTGCGGGGCCGCGCGCTGTTCGACGGTGGCCTTGAGCGATTCCAGATGGGAGTGGACGGTCCGCTCATCGATCCGGTCGCGGGAGCGCATGAGGATCACGCGTTCGCAGAAGTTCTCCAGCTCGCGGACGTTTCCCGGCCAGACGTAGGACGAGAGTGTCGCGATCGCGCCGGGCGTGAAGGAGACCGCCGTGCCCCCCGCGAACTTCTCGCAGAAGTGCCGGACGAAGAGCGGGATGTCCTCCAGCCGCTCACGGAGCGGCGGCAGGTGAAGGGGCATGACGTTCAGCCGATAATAAAGATCGTCGCGGAACTCGCCGCGCGCGATCAGGTCCGGAAGCGAACGGTTGGTGGCGGCCACCACGCGGGCATCCACCTCGATGGTGCTCTCGTCGCCGATGCGCTCGATCTCCTTTTCCTGGAGCACGCGCAACAGCTTGGCCTGGAGCGAGACCGGCATGGAGGCGATCTCGTCCAGAAACACGGTACCGCCGTCGGCTTGCTGGAACTTACCCCTTCTGTCCCGTATCGCGCCGGTAAAGGCGCCCTTCACGTGTCCGAAGAGCTCGCTCTCCAGCAGTTCCCCCGGAATGGCCGCGCAGTTGACCGGGACCAACCGCTGGTTGCGCCGCGGGCTGTTGAAGTGGATCGCCCGCGCGACCAGCTCCTTGCCGGTGCCGCTCTCTCCCGTGATGAGCACCGAGGCTTCCGTGGGCGCCACCTTCTCGAGAAATGCGAACACGGCGCGCATCGCCGGCGATACGCCGATCAAGTTGCGCAGCTGGAACCTGCCCAGCAGTTCGGTCTTGAGAGCCGCGTTCTCCCTCTCCAGCCGCTGAAATTCGAGAGTGCGCGCGACTATCATCTCGAGCTCGTCGCGGCTCACCGGTTTGGTGAGGTAATCGATCGCGCCGCGCTTCATGGCCTCGACGGCCGTCTCCACCGTCCCGAACGCAGTGAGTATGATCACGGAAATGGAAGCGTCGATCTCCTTGATCTCCCTGAGCAGCGTGATTCCGTCTTTGTTCGGCATCCTGATGTCGCTGAGCACGAGATCGGGGCGGCGGGTCCGGATCGAGGCCAGGGCTTCATCGGGAGAAGCGGCCCGGTCTACCTCGTAGCCGGCCCCCTCGAGAATGTAGCCGAGCACGGTGCGGATGCTGGCCTCGTCGTCGACTATGAGAACGCGCGCCTTCGTCATGGTCATTCCTTTCGCACCGGCAGAAAGACCGTCACCCGGGTGCCGCGTCGTCCTTCACTTCGAACCGCGATGCGGCCGCCGTGTTCGCGCACGATCTGGTGCGATATCGCCAGTCCCAGGCCCGTCCCGGAATCGCGGGTGGTGAAGAACGGATCGAATACCCGGGGGAGGGTGTCGGGGGCTATGCCCTCGCCGTCGTCGCTCACGGTGACGACGACCGAGTCCCGATCTGCGCCCTCACCGCGGGTCGACGCGACCTCCACGCGGCGGGTGCCGTCGGCGGTGATGGCGTTCTGGATGATGTTCAAGAACACCTGCTGTATTTGCTCGGGATCGATGCTGGCCGGTGGAAGGTCGGGAGAGGACTTGAGCGCGATTTGGATCTCCTTCCCGCGGCTCTCCAGGGCGAGCTGGGAGATGACCCCTTCCAGCAAACGCTCGAGACTCGCGCGCTCGAGCTTCGGAGGCCGTGGGCGCGCGAAGCGGAGGAAGTCCTCGACCACGGTATTGAGCCGCTTCGACTCCTTCTTCAGGACTTCGAGCAGATCGCGCTTGCGCGTGTTGGGCGGCGCGTCGTCGGCGAGAATCTCCGCCGCCCCTTGGATCGAGCCCAGAGGATTCTTGATCTCGTGCGCAAGCCCCGCGGCCATGCGCCCCAGCGACGACAACCGTTCCTTCACCGCCAGATCGGCGGCCAGAGCCTCACTCTTCTTGCGCTCACGTCGCTGCTGCTCGATCAGCATCCCCGCCACCAAGCCGATGGCGAGATAAAAAACCATCTCGGTGTACTCGCCGAGCAGCACATCTCTATCGGTGACGCCTTTGATCCGCGGGTACGGTAGCGAGAGCAGAGCGATCGCCACCGCCGTCACCACCCCACCGCGCAGGCCGAACCAGATCGCTCCCAGTATGATCGGTATGTAGCAGAGCCTCCCGTGGATCGCGTGCAACACGCCGCCGTGGTGGTGGGACGACGGCAGAAGAAAGCCGTAGTGGAACGACAGCGTGGCCAGAGCGATCACGACCAAGGCGAGCATGTGCCATTTCGCGGGTCCGTTGGCGGTCATGTGCACAATATGCTACACCCGGTGTCGGATAGTCAACGGATTCGATTGGTTCCACCGACGTCCGATCGCAGCGCTCCCCGGCCGGCCGTGGCCGTTTTCGCCGGTCCGGGGCCGGCCATTGCAAGATGCACGGTGTGAGATGGAATGCACGACCATGCGGTGCCATGGGCCCTTATAAGGAATCCTCCGCCTTTGCCGGGCGATTCGAGATAAACGCCCGTCGGAGACCGTAATCCAATATCGTGTAATAAGTAACGCACTTCGCCCCCGCTGAAGTCAATCGCAGGAAACAACTCGAAACCCTCGGGTCGCGCTTGGAACACCCTTTGCCCCCCCCGGACCGCAGGATATGGGGTCGTGGGTACAATTCCCCCTCTTCGATTATCGGAACACCCCACCCCAAAACCTTAGCAGTTCGATGGTCGCGACAAACGCTCCAAAAAGGAGGTCCAGAGGTGTCGCTCCGAGTTGTTGTATCGATAGCGCTTTCCGCAGTCTTCCTGGCCACGGCCGCGCCCGCGGGGGTGTCGGCCGGCCCGACTCCGTTGGCGGGCGAGATCCAGGCGGTCAAAGTGGTTCGTCAAGACGGACGCGAAGTGTTCTTGCCGGCCGACGAAGCGCGGCCGCGGGACGTGGTCGAGTATCGACTCACGTACGCGAACACGGGCGCAACCACGCTCCGCAGCGTCACGGTCATCGATCCGGTTCCCGCCGGCACGGAATACATCATCAACACGGCGACGCGCCCCGAGGCGGCGACCGTCGAGTTCAGCATCGATGCCGGCCGTAGTTACCAGACCTGGCCGATCCGGATCAAGAAGATGAATGCGCAGGGCCAGGAGGTAGAGGTCGAGGCGACCCCCGATCAGGTGACGCACATTCGCTGGACCATTGCGGGCGATCTCGAACCGCAGTCGTCTATGACTTTCGTTTATCGGGCAATCGTTAAGTGAGGGAAGACGCCATGAAACGAAAAACAATTCTCATACTCCCGCTCCTGCTCGCGTTCCTAATTGTCTCGGCCGCAACCGTGTTCGCGCAGACCACGCCGGCCGGGACGCAGATCCGAAACCGGTCCTCGGCCACCTACGAAGACCTTGGCGGCAACACCTACACCACGTTATCGAACGAAGTGATCACAGTCGTGCTCCCGGTGTACGGCGTTTCCATTCTGCCCGACGATTCGGGCGAGACGCCGCCGGTTACCCCCGCGCTGTCGCAGAACGCGATACCGGGACTCACGGTGTACTACCGATACGATCTCACCAATACCGGGAACGACGCCGACAGCTACGTTCTCGTCCCGCTGTTGGACGCCCTTAACACCACCATGACGCTGGCGGTGTCCGACGTCACCATATACGAAGACCTGAACGCGAACGGCGTGGTGGATGCCGGGGAACCGGTGGTGAGCGCCGGTGGCGTTCCGGGCGTGTTGGGGCCGCTTGCGTCTGCCGGCGTGGCCAGCATCATCGTCGCCTACACCGTGCCGGTGGGCGCGACCGCCGGCGAAGTCGCATATGTGGGCGTCGAGGGTGCCTCCCAAGGTGATCCGACGCGCATCGACACCAGGAACTATCACCTCACCACAGTGGTGAACGACGCCGTCATGACGGCGAGCCTCACCGCCGTGCCGCCGGTCGTGTATGAGGGTGAACAGATCACATATACCGTGAGCGGAGCCAATACCGGCAACAACTCGGCGAACGGCGTGAACGTCGCGGCCGTGGGGCTCACCGGCATCCTCGTCTACGACGTGATCCCGCTCGATCCCGGCACCGGAAACCCCCTGCCGATCTTCGGTGTCCCCAGCGGGGCGCCGGCCGGCGGGGCGGCGGTGTACCTGCCGTTGGGAAGCGCCACCGTGGGAAGCCCGGAAACCTGGGCTTGGAGCTTGTCTTCCGCACCCGGCGACATCGCGGTCGGGTACATCACGGCCGGGGTGATCGTGCCCGGGCAGAGTTACAGTTTCACCTACCAGGTGACGGTGCCGGACGGGATGCCGGCGGGCTTGCTCAACAACAACGCCTCGCTTGCCTATGTGGACAACGATGTGGCCACACCCGATCCCACCATCGTCAACACCAACAACGCGCCGGTCATGATCGGCGGGACCGCGGTCGTTCTCATCGGCCCGCAGA
>JBGSIK010000369.1:0-3894 GCA_041742575.1 Candidatus Krumholzibacteriia bacterium | reverse complement strand
TTGCGCCGACGGCGCGGAGGCCGGGCGGACCCCGACCCCTGCGGCCGCCCCCAAGTCGCCCGGCTGCACGAGCCATTACATTGTAAACAAATAACTTCGATGAACTGCTCCTCCTCTGATCCTGGCACCGTGCTTGCCATGTGACCTCCCTGTAATCCCGACATCGGCCATGTTCGCAAGCTCCGCCTCCCACGGGAGAAATCACTGTGGACTCCCCACCGCTCCGCCTCGATCCGCCCCTCGTCGGCTCCTCCCGTGGCGTGGCCCGGCTACGGGACCTCATCAGCACGCTGGCTTCGTGCGACGCAAATGTGCTCATCACCGGCGAGACCGGAGTGGGCAAGGAGATACTCGCCCGCAATCTCCACCGGTTCAGCCCCCGGCGGGAACGGCCCTTCGTATCCGTGAACTGCGCGGCCCTGGCGCTGGGGATCCTGGAGAGCGAGCTCTTCGGACACGGCCGCGGGGCCTTCACAGGTGCGATCCGGCCCCACACAGGGCTCTTCGAGCAGGCCCACGAGGGCACGCTACTCCTGGACGAGATCGGAGAGATCCCACCCTTCATCCAGGCCAAGCTGCTGCGCGTTCTGCAGGATGGAGAGGTGCGCCGGATGGGCGAAGGGGCCGTACGCCGCGTGGACGTTCGTGTCCTCTCCGCCACGAACGCGGATCTGGTGGCCAGGGTGGCGCGGGAGACATTCCGTCGCGACCTTTTCTACCGGATCAACGTGATCGAGGTCAGGGTCCCTCCGCTCCGCGAGCGGCCGGAGGACATCACCGACCTCATCGTCCACTTCTTCGAACGGCGCGGACTCCCGCCGCCGGGGATTCCCGAAGACACGCGCCGGATGCTCTTCCGCTACTCGTGGCCGGGAAACGTCCGCGAACTCGAAAACGAGATCGAACGGCTGATCGCGCTGCACGATGCCCCCTCGCGGCTCGCCCCGGCGATGTTTTCGCCCCGGCTCTCATCGGAAACGGCCGGAGCGCGGCTGGACCTGGCAATTCTCCACGACGCCCCGCTCGCGCGGGCCGTGAGCTACCTCGAGGAGAACCTGCTGCGCAGATCGCTCGCCCAGACCAACTGGAACAAATCGCAAACGGCGCGGCAACTGGGCCTGTCGCGGCAGGGGCTGCTCAAAAAGATCAAGCGCTACGGCATCACCGCGGAAGCGGCGGGTGGGGGCGAAGACGCTGATTGAACCCGCCGAACACCCATTTACATCGACGCGCCGTTTTGATTAATATCTTCGATCATGGCCGGGAAGAAGATAAGAGTCGGATTGGTGGGAGCCGGTCACGTTGCCCAGGTCGCTCACATTCCGGCGTACAGGCAGAATCCGCATGTCGAGCTGGTCGCGGTTGTGGACGGTGACCCGGAGAAAGCACGGCACATTCAGGAGCAAAACGGGTTCGCCGAGTGGTACGAGGATTTTTCCGATATGCTGGGACGCGCGGACATCGACGCGGTGGACATCTGCACGCCCAACTATCTGCACGCGCCCATGGCGATCGCCGCGTTGCGTTCGGGGCGGGACGTGCTGTGCGAGAAGCCCATTGCCCGCAACATGCGGGAAGCGGAGCGGATGGTCGAAACGGCGAGGGAGCACGGACGCACCCTCATGGTGGCGATGAACAACCGCTTCCGTGAAGACGTGCGCACCCTGCACGATGTCGTGAAGGACAAGGAACTGGGGGACGTTCACTTCGCCAAGGTCGGTTTTCTTCGCAACGCGCGCGACTTGAACGAGCGCGCGTGGTTCACGGAACAGGGCAAGGCTGGCGGCGGCGCGCTCCTGGATCTGGGAACGCCCCTTCTCGACATGGTGATGTGGATCAGCGGTCTGCGCAGGCCTGTCGCCGTGTCGTGTTCGACCTTCGGGAAGAAGGGGCCCGGCGGTGTGGAAGAATCCGCGTGCGCGATGCTGCGTTTCGGCGGCGGCGCGTGTGTCATGCTCGAGGTGAGCTGGAACCTGCGGGAACCGCGAACGCAGTCTTATCTTCACGTGCACGGCAGCAAGGGCGCAGCGATGCTCAATCCGCTCACGGTGCACAAGGCGATCCACGGCGTCCTCGTCAACGTGACACCGGCGACCGGATCGGGGCGGCATCATTACAAGGAGAGTTACCGTCTGGAGATCGATCACTTCGTCGAGTGCCTGCTCAAGCAGAAGACGCCGCTCACGAGCGGACGCGACGCGTTGTTGGTGGTGAGCGTCATGGACGCTCTCTACGAGTCGGCCTCGACCGGACGGGAAGTCGAGTTCACAGCATGAGGCGTCTTCTGGCCCGGTTATTGCCGCCGCTGCCGCTCATCCTTCCTTCAATCGCTTCGGGTTTCTTCGCCACCCTCTGTTTCCCGCCGGTATCGGCGTGGCCGCTTGCTTTCGTGGCCCTGGTTCCCATGCTGGTCGCGCTCGCGGCGGCGCGGCCCTCGCGGGCCAACGCGTTCAAAACGGGGTTTCTCTTCGGTGTAGCGTTTTATCTCACGCTGCTGTGGTGGGTGGCGAAGCTGATCCCCACCGCGGGCGCCACCATCCCGTGGATCCTGGTTCCGGCGCTCGTCGTGATGTCGCTCTATCTGTCGCTCTACCCGGCCCTCTTCGCGCTCGGCGTGGGATGGCTATCAGGATACCGCGTGGCGGCACTGGCCGTCGCGGCTCCCGGGCTTTGGCTCCTTCTCGACCTCCTGCGCTCGAGCGGCGAGCTTGCCTTTCCCTGGGGCGCGCTCGGATACGCGCTCTCGGACATGCCCTCACTCACGCAATCGGCGGCCGCGTTCGGGATGAACGGGCTGACGTTCCTGGTGGTGTTGGTGAACGTGCTGGTCGCGCTCGCCTACGTCGTCCGGCGGACGAAGGCCCGGGTGCTCGCCGCCGCGTGCGCGCTCGTGATCGTGGGCGCTATGTGGACGCATGGGAAGAGAGAGATGTCGCGTGTCGACGCGTTGGTGTCGGTCACTCCGGATGTCGCCCGTGTCGCGGTGGCGCAGCCCAATGTCGATCTCGCCGTCAAGTGGAAGCGCGAGTACCGGGATTCGACCATGCTGACGATTGAACGGCTGGCCGAGGAGGCCGCCGGGGTCGGGGCGAAGTTGATCGTTTTTCCCGAGACCGCGGCGCCGTTTTATATAGAGAGCAGCGACCGCGTGTACAGGGAACGGTTGCACGACCTGGCGCGAGGGCTCGGCGCGCACATATTCATCGGGTTCCTCGACCACCGCTACGACGGGCCGGGAGGGGCGCTCGACGTCTACAATTCTTCCGGTCTCTTCTCTCCCGACGGGGTGCTCGACAAATACGACAAGAACCACCTGCTCCCCTTCGGCGAGCAGCTTCCGCTGAGCTCGCACTTCCGCTGGTTGCGGAAGATCGATTTCGGACAGGCGAATTTTCAGCCCGGCCCGAAAACGCGGCCGATAGCGATGGACGGCACCGCTTTCACGCCCCTCATCTGCTTCGAGTCGGTGTTTTCGTATCTCTGCCGGCGGGGAGTCCGCGAGGGCTCGGAGATGTTCGTCAATATCACCAACGACGGCTGGTTCGGGGACACGCCCGGGCCGTTCCAGCATGCGCAGATGGCCATCCTGCGGGCGGTGGAGTTCCGGCGCTTCCTGGTGCGGAGCGCGAATTCGGGGGTGTCGATGATCGTGGATCCGGCCGGCCGCGTCGCGACTTCATTGGGGCTCTACCGCCAGGGGATTCTGGTCGCCGACGTGACCCTCCTCGATACGGAGACCTTCTACAGCCGCCACGGCGATGTGCCGCTGTTGGTGCTCTGCGTCGCGCTCGTCGTTCTCGGTACGGTGCTCGGCCGAAGACACCGCGCATTCCTCCCCAAACGCTGAACTGAGGCCCCCGTGGGGCTCCAGGACGTGTTGCGGGTTTTCCGCTC
>JBGSIK010000368.1:0-4727 GCA_041742575.1 Candidatus Krumholzibacteriia bacterium | reverse complement strand
CGGGAGTCTTCCCCTCCGTCACTCATTTCGACCTCCTGAGATCATCGATGTCGTCGATCCGGGTGAAGCCGGAACCCATTCTAACATATCCGTTCTCTCCCTGGGCGCGAAATTGCCCCGTCTCCCTGTTCTGCAGAGGATCCGCGCTCGAACTCGACGGATTGCGCATGAACGGTTATGATCGGCCTCGTTCACCGGATAACACGACCACTCTCGAACGTCGGGGGAAGGAGAAGCCGTGAAACACCCGCTTGCGGCCGTCCTGGTGGCATTGTTGCTTGATCCCGCTCACGCACTCGCTGCCGACGGCCCCGAGTTGCGGATGGGCGGGGAGGTGCGGATGCGGGGATACGATCTCAAGAACATGTGGACATCAAACAGCTCCGTCGGGACCGACGATTGGTCGGTGTTCAGGTTGCGCGCTTCGCTCTTTGCACGGGTCTCGCTGGAGCGCGGGGTGGCGGGCTACCTGAAGATCACCAACCAGAACTTCGGCGAAGGTGTCACCGCACAACAGGCGGACAAGTGGGAGGTGGACAACCAGAGCAGCAAGCTCTTCCTGGACAACGCCTACATCGACATTACGCGCTTGTTCGATCTACCGCTCAACCTGCGGGTCGGACGGCAGGACGTGATCTACGGAACAGGGTTCGTTCTCTTCGACGGTCAATCTCAGTTCGGCTCCACATCGGCCTACCTGGACGGGATTCGCGCGCAGATCCTGCCGTGGGGAGGCGTGAGCCTCGATGTCCTCTATTTCAAAGATGAGGAAAGGGATCGCGCGAACTCGGCGCACGACGACATTACGCTGGCCGGTCTCTACCTGACCGTCCCCGGCGCGCGCCACCCGGCCCTGCCCGGATCCGGGGAGGTGTATGTACTCAATCGGCGCGACGGCAAGAACGACAAGGACATCACCATGGTTGGCGTGCGGCTGGCCCGGGGGGCGAAATCCGGGCTCGATTACGGGCTCGAGGGGGCGGCTCAAAGGGGTGACTTCGTAGGCGGAATTTCGCAGGAAGCCTTCGGAGCGAAATGCGAGGTCGGCTTCCGGTTCGGGACGCTGCCCTGGGCCCCGCGCGTATTCGCCGGGCTCGTGTGGCTCAGCGGCGACGACCCCGCCACGGAAGGGACGAGCGAACGTTGGGACGCCTTTTACGGCGGCTGGCCTCAGTTCGGAGACCTCCTGGCGTGGAAATACATAAACCTCGGCGCGGCGAACGACATCTCCCGCTACGACCCGGGTTACGCCTCCGGGAGCACGGTAACGGCCGAAGTGGTCTACTCCAATGTGCGTATACCGGCCATCGGCGTGAGCGTTCGTCCGGTGGAGAAACTCTCGGTCGAAGTGTCGGCCGCCCCCATGAGCGTGGAGTACACCGCCGAGGATCTGCCGAAAGACTTCGGAGATTACTATCAGCTGTACTCCGCCTACCGGTACTCCGATCACCTCGGGTTCGCTCTGTACGGTGCGCTTCTGGAGCCGGGAGGGGCGTTTGGGCCGGCCCCGGATCTGGTGCACGAAGTCTTTTGGGAATTCGACCTGGACTTCTAGAAAGGGTGCGGACATGTTTTTCAAAGGGATCACGGTGGCGGTGTACGCGATTCTGATTGTGTGCATCGGCGTCATCGGGTTGCGGCGAACGCGCACGTTTTCAGACTTCTTTCTCGGCGGACGCAAGATCGGACCATGGATGACCGCGTTCACTTATGCGAGCGCGTACTTCTCCGCCGTGCTCTTCATAGGCTTCGCCGGCAAGATCGGTTGGGGGTTCGGGTACTCCGGCTTGTGGATCGCGGCGGGAAACGCATTCGTGGGGGTGCTGGCGGTGTGGGGGGTGCTCGGCAACCGGATACGCGAGAAGTCGGTCGAGTACGGCGCGCACACCATGCCGGAGATGCTGGAGGCGAGGTACGGCAGCCGGTTCCTCAAGTTGTTCGGATCCCTGTCGATCTTCGTGTTCTTCGTTCCGTATTCTGCGGCCGTGTTCATGGGGCTCTCGTACCTGTTCCACGCCAACTTCGGCATCGATTACGTGACGGCGCTCGCCGTGATGGGCGCCTTCACCGCGATGTATCTGGTGCTCGGGGGGTACAAATCGATGGTGATGGTGGATGTGCTGTTCGGCATGATCATGCTGGTCGGAGTCGTGGTGTTGTTTTCCTTCACCGTCAAGGCCGGAGGTGGGCTGGGAGAGTTGACCGCTGCCCTCTCCGCGATCGACCCCCGGCTCACCGGATCCATCGGACCACCCGGCTGGTGGTCGCTGTTCTGTCTGGTGTTCCTCACCAGCGTGGCCCCTCTCGGTATGCCGCAGCTCGTGCAGAAGTTCTACGCCATCAGAGATCGGCGTGCCATCCGCATGGGCATGTTTGCCTCGACCCTGTTCGCCCTGCTCATCGGCGGTGTGGCTTACTTCACCGGCGCAACGACGCGCGTGTTCTTGAATCCGGGGAACGCGCCTGCCGCCTTCACCGACGGAAAGCCGGTGTTCGACGCCCTCATGCCCGCGCTGCTTGCGGACGTCATTCCCGACTCGCTCTCCGTGCTCATGTTGCTGTTGATTCTTTCGGCTTCAATGTCCACATTGGCCGCCCTGGTGCTGGTGTCGAGTTCGTCGGTGGTCAAGGACCTCTACTCGGGATTCATACGTCCGAACGCGCCCGATTACGTGCTCACCCGGTTCATGCGTGCGCTGAGCGCACTGTTCATACTGCTGTCCGTCGTGCTGGCGTATTTCGAGCCGGGCACCATTGTGGCCATACTTGGCGTCTCGTGGGGAGCGATCGGCTCGGTGTTTTTGGGGCCGTTCCTCTGGGGTCTGCTTTCAAAGAGGGCGACCCGCTGCGGGGCGATATCCTCCGCGGTGGCCGGTCTGGCGACGTGTGTTATACTGTACGCGGCGGGGCGCCCTTCGCCGGAAGCGGGTACCATCGGAATGATGGTATCTCTGGCGGTGAACCCCCTCGTGAGTATGTTGAGATAAGGCCCGGCTCGTCGCCCGGTCAGGGATACGGAAATGGCTCGCACCTTCGACACACAAGATCTCTATCGCGGCCGGATCGTCTCGCGGGTGAAGCGGCTGCGTGAAGAAAAAGATCCGCGCAAGCGCGATCTCGAGCCGGCCGTGCTTGATTTCGGGCCGGTTCGATTCGCGCTCGCGCGACACTTCGGTTTCTGCTTCGGGGTTGAAAACGCGATCGAGATCGCGTATCGCACCTTGAAAATCCATCCTGGGAGGCGCGTGTTTTTCCTGAGCGAGATGATTCACAATCCCAGGGTCAACGGCGACCTTCGGGACCGTGGCGTCCGCTTCATGTTTGCGCCGTCCGGCCAGCAGCTGATTCCGTGGGAATCGCTCCGTCGCGACGACATCGTGGTGGTGCCCGCGTTCGGGACCACGCTGGAAATGCAGGCAAAGCTCTCGGAGCGCGGCATCGATCCGTACGCGTTCAACACCACCTGTCCGTTCGTCGAGAAAGTGTGGAAGCGGAGCGGGGAACTGGGCAATCGGGGGTTCTCGGTCGTCATCCACGGCAAGGACACGCACGAGGAGACGCGCGCCACGTTCTCGCACAGCGCGCCGGGAGCGCCGACGGTGGTGGTGCGCCACCTCGATGAAGCGCGCGTACTGGCCGAGATCATCCGTGGCCGGCAGGGAAGGGAGACATTCGAGGAGTGCTTCGGGCACAAGTGTTCCGCCGGATTCGATCCCGAACGGGACCTTCGCCGGATCGGCGTGGTGAACCAAACCACGATGCTCGCCGTGGAAACGCGAGAGATTGCCCACGTGTTGCGGAGTGCGCTGGTGGATCGCTACGGTGAGGAACACATTGGAGAGCATTTCGCCGACACGTCCGATACGCTCTGCTATGCCACCATCGAAAACCAGAATGCCACCTATGCTTTGATCGAGAGAGGGGCCGACCTGGCGCTGGTCGTGGGCGGCTACAACTCCTCCAATACGTCTCACATCGTGGAGCTGTGCCAGCGACGGATGCCGACGTATTTCATCGAGGGAGAGGAGGAGGTCCTCTCTCCCTCGTCGATCCGGAGTTACTCTCTAAAGTCGCGCGAGGTGGTGGCTACCGAGAACTGGCTGCCTGACAAACGGCCGATTGAAATCGTGCTCACATGCGGGGCGTCCTGTCCGGACGCCATCCTGGATGCGGTGCTTTTGCGGGTGCTCTCCTTCTTCGCCGGCACCAGACCGGTGGAGGATGTCATGGAGGAGTACGTGCGCAACATCGCTTGATTCGGAGGTGACCCACGTGCCGACCCACCCTCGGTTCATCGACTCTGCGCCGGTGTTTCCCGTCGACGATGCCGCCAAAACGGCCAGATACTACCGTGACAAGCTGGGCTTCACGGTCGAGGCCGCGTACGGCGAGCCGCCTTACTACGTGGTCGTGCGCAGGGACGAAGTGAGGATCCACTTCTCGGAAAGGGAGGACACATCCCGGGTCGTCCCTCCATGTACGGCGTACGTGCTGGTGCAGGATGCAGATGCTCTCTTCAAAGAGTACAGGTCGAAGGGTATTACGATGTTTTCGCCTCCCGAGGACCAGGAACACGGAATGCGCGAGTTCGAGTTGTCCGACTTGAACGGGCACTTCCTGCGGTTCGGCCAGAAACTCTGAGCCCGCGCCCCCCCGGCGCCGGCTGGCGCCGGCTTGCGCCGGCTTGCCGTCACTCCATCGGCCTGCCGAAAAGTGTGACCAGGATC
>JBGSIK010000367.1:0-2450 GCA_041742575.1 Candidatus Krumholzibacteriia bacterium | reverse complement strand
CGGGGGCGCCCGGTATGGATCGAGAACCGCTGCGGTCGAATTCGCCTGGGGGGCGGTGATGTTCGCGATTGTGGTGGGCATGTCCCTGGCGATAAGCGCGGTGCTCTATCTTCCCGCGCACGAATATGCGCAGTACTCGATACGAGGGGCGTCGCAGGAGGGCGGGGCGGCGTACTCGTATGCGACCTCCTGGAGTCTCCATCCCCTCGAGGTGCTCACGTTCCTCTTCCCGTACGCGTTCGGTTTCGGCAAGGACCTGTACATCGGTTACATGCCGTTCACCGACTACCCCAACTACGTGGGCCTCGTGGTGCTGGCCGGTGCCGTGATGGCGCTGGCGGCGGCGCGCAGCCGCTTCGTCTGGTTCCTCGCGTTCGTGGCCGTCGTGGCCACGCTGGTGTCTTTCGGCCGGTTTTTCCCGGTGCTGTACGGGCCGTTGTTCAAACTGGCGCCCTATTTCAACAAGTTCCGCGTGCCGGTGATGGTCCTCATCGTTCAGCAGCTGGCGTTGGTGGGGTTGTTCGGGATCGGGCTCATGGCAATGCTGCGGGCAGGGCGGGAACGTGCCCGGCGGAACGCCGTCGTCGGACTCGCGGTGGCGTTCTTCGTGTTCATGATCGTGATGCTGACGCAGGGTGCGTGGTCAGGGCCCTTCGCCGAGGCCGTTTCCGGGAACGTGCGCAGCGGCCGGAACCCGCAGGAGCAGCTCATGGTGGCGCGTGTGGTGGGCAACTACCTGTTCCGCGACCTGGTGCGTTTCTCGATCATGCTCGCCGTGCTGCTGGTGCTGCTGTTCGCCTATTACAGCCGCAAGCTGCCGGCGCTCGTCCTGGGCGTGCTGGTGCTGGTGCTGGGCATGGTGGATTTCTATCTCGTGAACAGGAACATCCTGCACCCGGAGGTTTTCCGCGAGCACGAGGCGCTCCGGATCATCGTGGATCCGTCCGTGCGGGACCGGTACACGGCGCCGGACACGCTGATCGACTTTTTGCGCAAGGACGAACGCCCCTTCCGCGTCTTCCCGATCGACAGTCCGCAGCGTCCCTTCTCGGGGCTCTTCTCGTCGAACCGTTTCATGATGTTCGGGATTTCATCTATCGGCGGCTATCATCCCGCGAAGCTCAAAGTCTACGAAGAGTACTTGAAGGCGGCGGCAGGTGCGCTCTCGAGGGGCGATTTCGCGCCCATAGACGCGCTCAATGTGCGCTACCTCGTCAGCGCCTCCCAGTTTCCGGAGCAACAACGTTACCGCGAGGTCTGGTCGGGAACGGATTTCGAGGGCGTGCCTCGATACGTGTACGAAAACGCGACGGGATTCCCGCGCGCGTGGTTGGTGCGACGGTACCGCGTGGCCCCCGGCCAGGAAGGGCTCGATCTGATCGCGTCGGGCGAAGTCGATCTGTCGAAAACAGTTCTCCTGGAAGTGCAACCTCCAGCGGAACCGGAGACGGCGGACAGCGCGCCAGTGGGGAGCGTCGATGTGACGAAACTGGGGTTCAACGAAATACGGCTCGAGACGACCACGGCTTCGCCGGCGCTGCTGGTGTTGAGCGAGGTGTACTACCCCGACTGGAAGGCGCAGGTGGACGGCGAGCCGGTCGAGGTGCTGCAGGCAAACCACATCATGCGGGCGGTGCCGCTGGCAGCGGGCGAACATGAGGTGATGTTCCATTATGAAACATCCCACATCAGGCGCGGGCTCCTGATCTCGGCGACATCGCTGGGGGTGATGTTGGTGGTGCTGGCGATCGGGATCGTGCTGTCCACCAGACGCCGGATCGCGTCCCAGCGAGCATGACGCCCGCCACGCGCCCGTTCGATTTGTGGGAAGCCGTGACGCCGAGAGGAGCAACGGCGTGCCGGCTCTGGACAGTGCAGGAGGCGGTGTGAACACGTGCGGGCGGAAGGGAAGGCCGGCGAAGCCGAAGCCAAAGGCGGCCGTTTTGCTGGCGGTGTTTTTGACCGTCGCGGCGACGGCGACCCTCTGCAGCGCGCAGTCCCGGGATGATTGCCTCGCCTGCCATTCCGACCGGGATCTCAAAGCCCAAAACGGAAAAGCGGTGTCCGTCGACGAGGACGGATTCGTGCGCAGCGTCCACGGCGACCTGGAGTGTGTCGACTGCCACTCGCAGCCTGGCAACTACGAGGATGTTCCGCATTTCGCCGTCTATCGTAGCGTCGCGTGCGGCGACTGCCACGAGGATGCCGCGGGGAGCTACAACGGGAGCTTCCACGAGATTGCCTCCCGCCAGGGGGAATCGAACGCGCCCACATGCTCGTCCTGCCACGGGATCGACGGCAATCCCCACATGGTGAAACCGCTCACTCAGCGGACGGCGGAGTCGGCCTGCTCGCGCTGCCACGCCGACGAGGCCCGAAGCTACGACGGCAGTGTGCACGCCGCGGCCGCGGCGCAGGAAAAACCGAGCGAAGCGAGCGAAGCGAGCGGA
>JBGSIK010000366.1:0-4379 GCA_041742575.1 Candidatus Krumholzibacteriia bacterium | reverse complement strand
CAGGGCCACCACCCATACCACCTCCGGACGGCGGACGCCTGCCCGGCCCGGCGCCACCGCCGCCGTCGGGTGGAGGCATGTTGCCTCGAAGCGCTTCCATATCGATCTCGGGCGTCTCCAAGCCCACTCCGATCAGGGCTCCCGAAGCTGCGCCGATGCCGTATCCAAACGGCCCGGTTTTCGCGAGCGGCACCCTGAATTCGAGAACGAGTGGCCCGGTCCCCCGGCTC
This sequence comes from Candidatus Krumholzibacteriia bacterium, assembly GCA_041742575.1. GTDB lineage: Bacteria > Krumholzibacteriota > Krumholzibacteriia > WVZY01 > JAKEHA01 > JBGSIK01. The sequence goes on along the minus strand of JBGSIK010000366.1, from coordinate 4,149 downwards.
GCAGCGGCTTCGATGCCCTGTATCTCTTTGAGACCGACCCGCCGCCAGACCTGTTCGGAGGGGCTGAATACCTCCATCTCGAGAATGACCTCATCGGGCTCCCGTGGGGGTTTCTGTCCGTCCCTAGGTTGGGTTTTCTGCGCGTCCGCCGGTGGGGGCCTCTGCCCATCCGCCATCATTTCTGGGGGCGGCATTTCCCCCGCAACCTCTTCCATACCAAGGGGAAAACGCAGCCCGAACTGCTTCGTTTTTCCGCCGCTGGGATCGAACCAGAGGAATAGTCCGCTCATCGCGATCTGCCGGCGAACCTGCCTATCTTCCACGATCAGAGCGATGCAGAGGTCGGTGCCATCATTTGCGAGACCGACGGTAATGTCATCACCACCCACGGTCTGGAGCCCACCGGCCCAGTCCGCGTATTTCCCGTCAATGACGATGTCCCGGTCCTTGTAACGGCTGTCCAGCTGCGTAGGTCCGCAACCGGCCGCGAGGCAAACCAACGCGGCGACAATCACCATTGGCTTCACGCTGCGCCTCCTGAATTTCTGTGGGGTTTGCAAGTTGGACAATGGCCGGCCGGGAAACTTGCAGGTTTGTTCCAACGTGCGCGGGTGGGGCGAGGGCCCCTGTCGCCCCAAACCGGAGGTGCTTGATTGTCGAAACGAAGGGAAACAGATGAGCGTCAGGTGACGAAGAGAAGGCGCTTGTCGATGTCGAACTCGGAGTCATGGCGCGCCCGGACCACCGACCGCTTGAAGTGACTTTCCCCGGAGGTCTGCTCGGTGAGATCCACCGTCTGCCGTTCGGCGTACAGATCGGCTTTCGCGTCCACCACATCGACCACCGGGCGATGCAGGAAGCGCGGATCCGGATTCTGCCGGACGACCACGGCGAGCTCTCCGGTGTCCAGCTCGACGATCGTGCCCACCGGATAGAGACCCATCGCCAAAATGAACACCTTGGAAATGAAGGGGTCGAAGATCGTCCCGCTCTTCTGGATGATGAATCGGAGAGCTTTGTCGGGGGTCACCGGTTCCTTCTGGTACGTCCGGTAAGCCGTCATGGCGTCGAAGTAATCGGTGATGGTCACGATCCGGCTGAACAGACGCAGATCCCAACCCTCCGGCCGCTGCGGATAACCGTTGTTGTCCACATGGACGTGATGCTGCAGGGCGACGAACATTGGATCGGCCGCGTCGCGAAGCGAGTTCATGCGCGAAAGCTCCTTCACGCCGAAGAAAGTGTGATACTTCATGAGCTCCCACTCGCGCGGAGCGAGCGGCCCGCTCGAATTGAGTATCGATGACGGTATGTAGGTCTTGCCGATATCGTGGAACAACGCGGCCACGCCCAAACGCGCGACGTCGCTCTTGTCGAAATGCAGCCGGTCTCCCACCACCATGGAGAGGATGCACACGTTTACGGAATGCGCGAACGTGTACTCGTCGAAGTTCTTTATGCTGGTGAGCCCCAGCAGCATCGACTCGTCCATCTGGATGATGTCGACCATCTGTTGCGTGAGGCGTTTGGCCTTCCTGACCTGCAGGATGTGCTTCTCCTCGATCGTGCGCAGGATGTCGCCGACGAGGGCCACGGTGCGGAAGTAGACGCGGTTGCTCTCCTCGCGGATGTCGCGCCTCTGTGCGTCGACATCGACGAGCGCGCGCTCGGTCTCCACGAGATGTTTCGTGGACACCCTGGAGACCGAAACGGCGGCCAGGCGTTCCTGGAGAAGCTCGTAGGCGTTTTCTACGGGATCGACGGAATAGAAAGTCTTGAGGAACGCTCCCAGCTCCTCCGTTGTCACTCCCGATTGGAACTCGATCGCCTCCACCTGCCGCTTCTTCATCTCCACCGCCACGTACTCGAACGGACCATAGTGCTGGGCGTCGACGGCGATGCGCTGGTCGTTCATGAGCAGGAGATCGCCGGAGACGCGGAGGGCCAGGCGCCCCTCGCGTGCGATCACCCGCCCGATGGACTCGCGCAAGTCGGAAAGGGCCCGTTGGGATGCCCGATTGTTCATCTCGTACATGCGGACGGTTTTGCCGGCCGAGAAGAGATGCGTCACCAGCTGCAACCCCATCCGTCTCAGCGCGCTCAGCTCCGCCGGCGACCGCTCGCCTTCTTCGACGACTGCGGCTTCCTCGGTCCCGATTGTGGGTCTGCGGTTGTCTTCCGTCATGCGTCTTCGCTCCATGTTACCTGCTTGGACCGTCCCTCCCGCATCGCCGCCGAAAGCGTCTCGTAGGCCCTCTGCGCTTGGGCCTGCACGAGATCGTTCGAATCGGAAGTGAGCTTCTTGAGCATGCTCAGCGCCGCCGGACTCTTGATGCACTCGAGCGCGCGGATCGCGAGGAGCTTGTTCTCGCGCCCGCGCCCGAACTGAATGAAGCTCTTCTTTTCGAGGAAGCGCTTCAGATCCTCGACCGTGGAGGCGTTACCGAGCCGGCCGAGAACCTTGAACACCGCTTCCTGTTCGTCCGGATCCCGCTCGGCGAGTTCTTTCTCGAACGCGATCTCCACGATTCGCTGCAAAACCCGGGGGTCGTTCTTCGCCGCCACCGTCTCCAAGGCGTGGAGGCGTATGACCTTGTTCTCGTCGGAAAACGCCCCCAGCAACAGGTCGGTCGCCGAGGGATCGTCCACACGGACGATCAGTTCGATGATCTGCTGCTTGACGTTCACGTCCGGGTAAAAAAGGAGTTCCTGCAGTTTCGGCGTCAAGCGAGTGGCGCCGACCCTGTTGGCTATGTACACGGCGTCGTAGGCCACGGCCGGTTTGTCCACGTCCAGTTTTTCGATGACGTCGAGTGCCTCGTTCCCGGCGATCGTCACCAGAACGTCGCAGATCTCCCGGTGGAGCTTGTCCCCATCCACGTTGTGGAGGACCTTGAGCAACGGATCGATCACGGCCTCCCCCACCGCCGCGAAGTAGCTCAGGATTTCCTCGGAATCCTTGTTCCAGAACTTGAGCTTTTCGCCCAGGGATTGGATGACGGTCTCGTCGGTGACCTTGGCGACCAGGCGGTCGCACAGCTTGTCGACGCCGTCCTGCTTCGGTTGCTTGCCCTGGAACTCCTTCATCAGTTTGAGAAGGCGCTGAAGCGTGTGCGGGTTCAGGTCTGCCGCCGCAAAATCCACTATGCGCTCGACCACACCGGAGACGTCACGAACGGCGGAGGGATTGTCCTGCAGGAGTGTGAACACGAAAGTCTGTTCCACGAAGGCTGCGAGGCTGTCCGTTTGTTTCTCCCGCTCCAGCTCCTGCTGGCACTGCGAAATCTCCTCGCTGTTCACCGTGAAGAACGACCCCACCATGCTCTGGAAGTTCGTTTCCCGCTCGACCTCTTCCGACGCGGGGCATGTGTGCAGGATCAAGTTCTTCAAATACGCGTCGATCGATTCGAGAGCGTCCTGCCGTTGCACGATCACGCGGCCCGTGTCTTCCAGGCTCGGCAGCAATTCCGGATGGTCGATCGCCTTCGGATCGGGCACGTTGTCGCCCTCGACCGAGCGGCTCTCGCCGTATTCTACGGAGAGGTAATCGTCGAGCACGCGATAACTGATATGTTCGAAGTCGGCGTTCCAGAACTTGGTGACCACGTCTTCATCGGCGCCGAGATTATGGTATTCCTCGGTGAGGATCCGGACGAAACGGTCGGTCTCCGTGCCCACGGCTTCGTCACCCACCGTGATCTCCCCCACACCGTCCCGATGCAACAGAAACGCGATGCTCTCGTCCCGCTTCTGGTTCTCGTAGACGCACTGCCCGCGCCAGAGAATCGCGTACTGGTCGATGGAGAGCACGAGACGGTCTTCGTGCCGGAAGAAGGCCCGAAGCGAGTTGTCAAACTCGCGGGCGAACTCCTCGAGACGGGGGTTGTTGTCGGCGTAGAGCTTGCGGCCGTGAATGAGTTTGGTCAGGGTCCGAAGGACATGTTCCACCACGGGAAGGTGTTCGATGTCCTCTTCCAACTCGGCCCGCGCCGATTTTTCTTGTTCCTGTTTCGGTTTCATCGCTACGTCATGGAATTGGGCGTTTGCTCCGCACCGGTGCAACTGGTATGCCAGCGTAGCGCGTGAAAAACAAATACGATGGCGCCCCCGGGGGTAAGCCTGGCGGCCCCGGGCACCCCTTCGGGGCAT
>JBGSIK010000365.1:0-3236 GCA_041742575.1 Candidatus Krumholzibacteriia bacterium | reverse complement strand
TTGGAAGTCGAATCGAGCCGCTATCAGCCGGCGGAACCCCGGCCGGCCGCGGGGCGGAAGACGGCGGGGAAAGACGCGGAGAGCGTGTACGATCTCTACGAGTTGGGTGCGGTCGACTACGAACCGGATGAAGTGTACGGTAACACTTAGTGGAGTCCGATGAGCCAGCAAGTTGACAGCAGGACACTTTTCATAAAACAAGTGGAGCATCACACGGCATCGCTGTGCGAACTCCTGGCATGCGACACCATGGAACCGGCCCCCTCGGCGATGATCGAGCGTTGCGCGGTCAGCACGAGAATGCTCGCCGGGACCTCGTCGCTCATGGGCTGCGAGGCGTGGGAACGCGCGCTCACAAGTTTCGAGGAACTGCTCTTCCGGTACGGCGAATCAGGGTTCAGATGGGATGACCGCATCGCTCAGGTGACATCCGAGCTCATCGAGAGAGAAGAGATGCTGGTGTCCGCCTACGCTGGTGACGCATCGACGGATCTTTCGGCCGTCGCTGATCCGGACGGGCTGGTAGCGTTGTGCGACGAGATGGCGACGCTCCAGGAGGCGATTGCGGCCGCCGTACGTGAGGCTCCGCCTGAAGCGCAGCGCCGTGCACCGGACTGCGACGCGGACGGGCCTCCCGAGGAGGATCCCGAGGCCACTCCCGCGATGGCCGGAGTCGCGAGAGAAGTGAGGGAGATCACGCGAACGCTCGTCCGCGGCATGGAATCGGGAGCGTTCGCGCGGCGAGATTGGGAATCCCCTGAAATCGCGGACATCCGGACCCAGCTCTGCTACCTCGAATTCTATGCCTGCGCCGTCGCGCAGATGATTGATCGTCGCTCCGGGGACTCGCCCGTGCCGCAGTGTGCGCTCCGACCGTTAAGCATCGTGCTCACCGACTTCGCGAACGAAATCTCCGGCTCGGGCGAGAGGGCGCTCGACATTGTGCTGTCCGGCGACGAAACGATGATCGATCCGCGTCTGCTTCCGACGGTGGGCGCAGTCTTTCAACGCATGATCACCGACGTGTTCAACCGCTCAGAGGGGGAAGCGCTGGCGATCACCATCCGAGTCGGTGAACGCGGAGGGGCTCTTCTCTGGCAACTCTCGGACAACGGCAACAACTTCATTTCCGACTCGCGGTTGGACCACGAGGATCAGCTCGCTTTCTATCCGGCATTGAGGGAAGCGCGGAAGTTGCTCGGCAGATACCACGGCGTGTTGTGGGTCGAGCCGCGGCATGATCGCGAAGTTCGATTCTCATTCACGACGCCGTCATCCACAGGCGTCGAGTCGTTCATCGTGTGGGGAGAGAACCAACGGGCGTTCGCGGTGCGGTCGGTGCAGCTGTGCGATCTCGTTCCCTCGGGGACGGCGCCGAAGGGAGAGGATTCATTCGGCGAGTTCCTCACCATCGACAACCGGCGAGTCCCGCTGTTCAGCCTCGATGTGATCTTCAAGGAGGCTCCGTCCAAGGGAGATATGATCGCCGTCATCGGTTCCCTGGAGAGGCGCGTTGGATTCTACGTGCCCGACTCCGGGGCGCTCCGCCAGGGCAAGACCGTGGATGCCGCCATCCCGGTGTGGCAGGGCCCCGAACACCTGGTTGCCGAAATAGACGGTAAACCGGTTGCACTCATCGACGCTGACAAGATCCTGCAAGTTTACATGGAATTGATGGGGGGACTCAGCTCGGAGGGTACATCTGGAGGTGTTGTCGAAGACGAATCGGAGGTGGCCAGCGGTCAGGCGCCGTACGATTCGGACAAACGAAACCCTCCAGATAACAAGTCCCGGGAGGCGGAGGACGGTGTAGACGTGCTCGTCGTCGAGCAGAGCGAATCGTTGCGAGCTGCACTCGACGACATTCTCGGTCGCCATCGCATCCGGACCATGTTCGCCGGCGAGACCGGCGAGGCGATCGATATGATTCGTCGTCACAATCCCGGCGTGGTCGTGAGCGAGTTCAGAATGCCGACGATGGCGGCCAAGCGCATCGTCGAAACGATGAACCGCGAAGGGATATCGATCCCGGTGCTGGTGACGACGTCCCAGTCCGGCCGGACCGCCGACCTGTTGGTCGAGAAGCTGGGAGTGGCGGGTTACCTGAGCAAGCCGCTGTCGGCGGAACAAGTGACGGCGCGGATCGTCGGTTTGCTGGGCGAGAAGGCGCCGGTGGAATGAAACCGGGCGGAAAGTCGTTCTGGCGGTGCCGTGCAAGGTGCGGAGCGGGTGCATTGTGCCGCACGAAATAGGCCCGCAAGACCGCCGAGAAATCGCGCAACTCATTGATAATTATGTCAGTTGTGTTTGGTATGGTTCGTGCATCATGGCAGCCTAAGGGTGGGAACTCCTGCGAGGCCCCTCAATCCAAGGACGGGAAAATATGAGCAAGTGGAGAGACACCGACTACTCCAACATCGTAATCGGTGGCGCGGAAGACAACGATGTCGTCATGACGTCAGTAGAGGCGGCGGAGTACCTCAAGATGCACGTCAAGACGGTTTGTCGACTCGCCAAGGAAAAGAAGATCCCCGCGAAGAAAGTCGGGAGTGAATGGAGATTTCTCAAGAGCGTGTTGGACAAATGGCTGGCGCAAGAGGTCTTGTAGTTCTCCCCAATACTCTCTCCTCGTTGCTGACTCCGGCCGCTGGCCGATTACATCCCGGGAGTCGACATGCCGAAGACTGTCATCGAGAAATCCCAGTCTCCCTCTCCGGATGTAACGGTTTTTAGTGTATCCGGAACGCTCGGTTTCCACGAAAAAGACACCCTGGCGAAGCTATTCGACGAGTGCAAGAGGCGCAACCTCACTCGCATCGTCATCGATGTCGGAAACCTCGCCTCGCTCGGCGGCGGCTGCGCGAAGATCATACGCACCGTAGCGGAGTCGGGTGAAATGGCCATCGGCATCGCGGGGGCGAAGCCGACCGTTCTGAAGTTCCTCGGGGACGACGGCCAGTTGGTAGTGTCCGACTCGGTCGAAGACGCGGTTTCGAAACTGGCCAAAGTTCCGCTGCAGCCGTCCGGACGCGTCCAGGCGCACGAATCGCGGGAGACGCGCGAAGCGCACGGAGCGCGCACGACAACAACGGCTGTCGAGGAGCCGCCCGACGAGAGCAGCGCGCCTCCGCCTTCGAACGAAGGCGTGATCATCCTGGGACTCGATCCGATCGAACCCACGGAGGAAACGGCCGAAGCGACCCGGCCGGACGCCCCGGGCGAACGACCCCGCGCGA
>JBGSIK010000364.1:0-4050 GCA_041742575.1 Candidatus Krumholzibacteriia bacterium | reverse complement strand
GATGAATCGAGATACCGCATCTCATCGCCTTTCATACAAGAAACAGCCAAGAAGATAGTTGGCGACGAGAAGAACCCGTATTGGATCGTCCGGAAGATCTTCGACTATGTGACCGACCATCTCGTCTACGAAATGGTCGGGGGCTGGGACGTTCCGGAATCGGTCTTGAAGAGGGGCACCGGCTCGTGTTCGGAGTATACGTTCACATTCGTCGCCCTTTGCCGCGCGGCCGGGCTCCCCGCCCGATATCAGGGCAGCGTCGTGGTGCGAGGCGACGACGCCAGCGTCGATGAGGCCTTCCACCGCTGGGCGCAGGTCTACCTGCCCAATTACGGCTGGGTGCCGGTGGACGCCAACCGCGGTGACGTCGAGTCTCCCGTGGGGCAAGCGAAGGGGATCGGGGAGCTGGCCAACCGCTTCCTGATCACGACGCATAGCGGCGGCGATTCCGAATACCTCGGGTGGAGCTACAACTCTTTCGCGAAATACAAGCTGGACGGTTACTGCAAGGTCGAAGAGGACAACTACGGCTTGTGGGAACCGCTGCGGAAATAACCCGCGCTAGCCCCAGGAGGGGGTCAGCCGACACACGAGGCGGCGGTCAGGAAATGATGTCCCGGCTCTTGGGCCCGCAGTTCAAGAGCATGTCCAGCGTCGAGAGATTGTAAACGAAGTTTCCCCAAAGCTGAGGATAGACGGGCGGATGGAAATTCGTCGCTTCGAGCTCGATGCCGCTCCGGGCCAGCTCGCCCGTGTCCAGGTACTTCTCCGCGACCGGGAAAAGGCAATAGCGATCGGCGCCCAAGCGCTTGCAGAGATCGACCAGCAACGTCGTGCCCGTGCTCGTGACCCCCAGCTCCGACTGCAGAAGGAATTCCTTCCGTATCGATAGCGCGTCCCACATGAAGCGGATGAGATCGAGATTCAGATCCACCAGGAACCGGCGCGGCTTCTGATAGATCGTCTCGAGTATCGGGTAGTATTGCTCGAAGTAAGGCGAGTTGGTGTAGTTCTGCCGCATGCCCCGCAGGTGTTTCAACCGCCAATCGCGCCCGTCACAGATCTCGACTTCCCGTATCGCTTCGAGGCCTCTGCGCTTCTTCCACACCGGGACCGTGAGCCACAGCGCCCCTTGATCGTTCTTGAGGCGGTTCCGGTTGACCCAGCCCCGCCCCCGAGGGAACTGGACGCCGTCCAGCAGGACCATGCAGTCCGTCTTCAGGGCCTTGTGAAAGAAACCGGGCCACGGGAAAAAGTTCGGCTGATGCGTCGCTACGATCATGAAAGCGGTTTCGGCATCCCCCGCTCAGGATGATTTGCTCAACCGGCGTTCCAAAGCGTCGAGCTCCTGCGCGAGTTCGTCGGGAAGCCTGTCGCCGAACTGCGCGTAGTGCGCCTTCAGCAACGGAATCTCCTGCTTCCACCCCTCGCAGTCTACGTCGAGGAGCTCTCTCAAGGCCTCCTTGGCGATCTTCAGGCCTCGCAGGTCCAGCGACTCCTCCGTGGGAAGCAGCCCGACGCGCGTTTCTTTGGCGCGCGCCGTTCCGTCGCAGCGTTCGAAAATCCACTTGAGCACGCGCGAGTTCTCCCCGTAACCCGGCCAGAGGAACTTGCCGTCGGCGCCCTTGCGGAACCAGTTCACGTAGAAGACCTTCGGCATCTTCTCTCCGCCCCTGGCGCCTATTTTAAGCCAGTGCGCGAAATAGTCGCCCATGTGGTAGCCGCAGAAAGGCAACATCGCCATGGGATCCCGGCGCAACTCGCCAACCTTGCCCGCGGCCGCAGCGGTCTTTTCCGACGACATGATCGATGCCAGGAAGGTGCCGTGTTGCCAGTTATAGGCCTCGATCACCAGGGGCACGGTGGTGGCCCGGCGACCGCCGACCAGGATCGCGCTGATCGGCACTCCCTGCGGATCTTCCCAGTTGTCCGCGATCACGGGGCACTGGCGGGCGGGCGTGGTGAAGCGCGCGTTCGGATTGGCCGCCGTCCGCCCGCATCCCGGCTTCCACGGCCGGCGGATCCAGTCGATGAGCTGTTCCGGTTCCCCCTCGTACATCCCTTCCCAGTAGATGTCGCCGTCCGGAGTGAGCGCCACATTGGTGAAGATGCTGTTCGCGTACAGCGTCTTCAGTGCGTTGGGATTGCTTTTTTCCGATGTCCCCGGCGCCACGCCGAAAAACCCCGATTCGGGATTGATCCCGTAGAGCCGGCCGTCCTTGCCGAACTTCATCCAACAGATATCGTCCCCGACGGTTTCCGCCTTCCATCCCGGCACCGTCGGCGTGAGCATGGCGAGGTTCGTTTTCCCGCAAGCGGACGGGAACGCGCCGCAGATGTACTTCGACTCGCCCTCGGGATTGGTGAGCTTCAAGATCAGCATGTGCTCGGCCATCCAACCTTCGTCGCGCGCCTGCACCGAGGCGATGCGCAGCGCGTGGCATTTCTTTCCCAGGAGCGCGTTGCCGCCGTAGCCAGAGCCGTACGACCAGATCTCGCGGGTTTCCGGGAAATGTGTGATGTACTTGTTGTGGGCGTCGCAGGGCCAGGGCACGTCCGCCTTCTTTGGATCGTCCAGCGGATACCCCACGGAGTGAATGCCGCGCACGAAGTCGTCGCTATCGCCCAACACCTCGAGCACCCTTGTTCCCACGCGGGTCATGATGATCATGTTCGCCACCACGTAGGGCGAATCGGTGACCATTACCCCGATCTTGGCGATGTACGATCCGACCGGCCCCATGGAATAAGGAATCACGTACATCGTCCGCCCCCGCATGGCCCCGTCGTAGAGCTTCCGGAGAGTGGCCTTCATCTCCCTCGGGTCGCTCCAGTTGTTGGACGGACCGGCGTCTTCCTTCCGTTCGGAGCAGATGAATGTTTTGTCCTCGACCCGCGCGACGTCCGCGGGGTCGGAGCGAACGAAGATGCTGTTGGGTCGCTTTTCCGGATTGAGCCACATGGCCGTGCCGGAATCGACCATGATGCGAAGCATCTCCTGGTACTCTTCTTTGGACCCGTCGCACCAATGCACGTTTTCTGGTTTGAGCATCGAGGCCAGCTCGTCGATCCACGACAAGAGCCTCCGGTTGGATGTGAATTTCTTGCCTTCAGGCTGTGCAGTGCTCATGATTATGTCCCTTCTAGTCGAAAAAGCAAAATTAGCTCATTCCACCCCGAAATCCAAGACATACCCGTCGGAGACACGGCCAGCTTGACGGGGGCAGTTCTGCGCTTTATAACTACAGCGTTATGAACCACCATCATCCTCACAATAACGAAGCCGCTTCGACAACTAACCAGGCCATCGATCCCGTGTGCGGGATGGTTGTATCCCGTGAGAGCAAACACCGCTGGGAGCATGACGGCGTCACGTACGTGTTTTGTTGCGAGCACTGCCTCGCCAAGTTCCGCCGGGACCCGTCGCGTTTTTTGGGAGTGGCCGCAGCCGCGGGCACTTCTCCCGCTCATGTGCATCCCGAGGCGACGCCGGCGAAACCGGCGACACCCGGCCAACCGACGGAGCAACGCGCCGGTGTAACGTACACATGTCCGATGCACCCGGAGATCGTGCGCGCGGAACCCGGCAGTTGTCCCATCTGCGGAATGGCGCTCGAGCCTCGGACCATTTCATTGGAGACGGATGAGAGCCCGGAGTTGCGGGACATGTCCCGCCGGTTCTGGATTTCGGTCGCATCGACCGTTCCCCTGGTGATCGTCGCCATGGGCGATATGCTACCCGGACGTCCGATTTCCGCGCTGCTCCCGCACCAAGCCCGCGTGTTTCTGGAGCTCGTGCTCACCATTCCGGTGTGCCTCTGGGCGGCCTGGCCGTTTTATGTCCGCGCCGTGCAGTCGATCAGGAACCGGAGCCTCAACATGTTCACGCTGATCGGCCTGGGCGTGAGCGTCGCTTTCGGCTACAGCGCGGTCGCGGTCCTGGTTCCGGACGTTTTCCCGGCCTCGTTTCGAGACGACATGGGTGAGGTCGCCGTTTATTTCGAGGCGGCCGCAGTCATCGTGACACTCATCTTGCTCGGCCAGGTCCTC